>NZ_JBJZOG010000053.1:0-47523 GCF_047200535.1 Micromonospora mangrovicola
AACGTAGGACAAAAGGAAGAGAGTCTTGTGGTCGTCCCGGGGCGGGGGGGGGGGGGGGGAGGGGTGGGGGCGCCCCCCCCCCCCCCCGCACCGCTTGGCCGCACAGTTGGAGCCCCCACTTGAACTTCGATGAGCTCTTCGGGAACTTCCCGGCGCTGACCATCACCGGGCTGGAACAGGGCGCGATCTACGCGCTCGTCGCCCTCGGCTACACCCTCGTGTACGGCGTTCTGCGCCTGATCAACTTCGCCCACTCCGAGGTCTTCATGGTGGGTACCTTCACCACCCTGTGGACCTGGCAGGCCCTCGGCTACGACCAGAACACCCCGGCTCCGGCCTTCGGTCCGCTGATCCTGGCGGTCGTCGCCGGCCTGGTGGTGGCGATGGTCGCCTCGGCCACCACCGCCGTCGCCGTCGAGCTGGTCGCCTACCGGCCGCTGCGCCGCCGCAACGCCCCGCCGCTGGCCTTCCTGATCACCGCGATCGGTGCGTCCTTCGTGCTCTCCGAGTCCTTCGGCATCGGCACGGAGCGGGCGCCGTTCGGCATGCCGGACCTGATCCCGCAGAAGACGCTGTTCCACCTGTTCGGCGCGCCGGTCACCAACCTCCAGCTGCTGATCCTCGGCGTGACGCTGATCATGTTGATCGGTCTGGACCAGTTCGTGAACCGCAGCCGGCTCGGCCGGGGCATCCGCGCCGTCGCCCAGGACCCGGACACCGCCGCCCTGATGGGCGTCAACAAGAACCGCGTCATCCTGCTGGTCTTCGTCCTCGGTGGCCTGATGGCCGGCGTGGCCGCCCTGCTGTGGGACCTCCGGTTCGGCTTCACCAAGTTCAACGTCGGCTTCCTGATCGGGCTCAAGGCCTTCTCGGCCGCGGTGCTCGGCGGCATCGGCAACCTGCGCGGCGCGCTGCTCGGCGGTCTGCTGCTCGGCATCGTGGAGAACTACGCCGCCGGCCTGTTCGGCGGCGACTGGAAGGACTTCACCGGCTTCGTGCTGCTGATCGTGCTGCTGATGTTCCGCCCCACCGGCCTGCTCGGCGAGTCTCTCGGGAGGGCGCGCGCATGACCGCCACCTCGGACAACAAGGGCCGCATGACGGCGCTCCGCACCCGCTGGGACGCGATGCCGAAGCAGGTCCGCTGGGTCGGCCTCGCCGCCCTGGTGGTCTTCCTCTACATCCTGCCCAACCGGTGGTTCTACGAGTACCTGGGCTTCCCGATCGGCAGCGAGTACTTCGCGTTCTACACCACCCGGTCGGACTTCGCCGCGGTGCTCTTCGACACCTCGATCTTCGTGCTGCTGGCCGTGGGCCTGAACGTCGTGGTCGGCTTCGCCGGCCTGCTGGACCTGGGCTACTTCGGCTTCTACGCGGTCGGCGCGTACACGGTGGCGCTGCTGACCTCGCCGGAGAGCCGGTTCGGCACGAACTGGCCGTGGCTGGCGGCGGTGCCGGTGGCGATCCTGGTGACGATGGTCTCCGGGGTCATCCTCGGCGGCCCGACGCTGCGGCTACGCGGTGACTACCTGGCCATCGTGACGCTCGGCTTCGCCGAGATGATCCGCCTCTACGCGGCCCGCAACGAGGGCATCGCCCAGGGGCAGCGGGGTATTCCGCAGGTGCCGCACCCGCCGGGCACCGGTTCGGACGGCAGGCCGCTCTTCGGTGTGGTGGACTCGAAGCCGTACTACTGGCTGATCCTGACGGTGATCATCGTGATCATCTTCGCGATGCGGAACCTGACCAACAGCCGGGTCGGCCGGGCCTGGGTGGCGATCCGCGAGGACGAGGACGCCGCCGAGATCATGGGCGTGCCGACGTTCAAGTACAAGCTCTGGGCGTTCGCCATCGGCGCGGCGGTCGGCGGGCTGACCGGCGCGATCTTCGCCGGCAAGCAGACGTTCATCAATTCGGACAGCTTCCTGCTGGAGAACTCGATCCTGGTGCTCGCCGCGGTCATCCTCGGTGGTGCCGGCAACCTCAAGGGCGCGATCGTCGGCGGTGCGATCACCTGGTACCTGCCGGAGTGGCTGCGCGGCATCGGCGGCACACTCGGTGTCGACTTCGACGCCGCCGAGTACCGGATTCTGGTCTTCGGTCTCGTGGTCATCATCATGATGATCTTCCGGCCGCAGGGTCTGGTGCCGAACCGGCGCCGGGCGGCCGAGTTCGCCGACCGGCGCAAGGAAGCGGTCCCCCAGGAGGCGGTGCCCAATGAGTGAGCCGCAGATGCACAGCGAGCGGGACGAAACCAGCGAGCGGGACATCGCCGACGACGGTCGCGCCACCGTCGGCACCCCGCCGGAGTCCGGCGCGGACACGCCGGTGGAGCCCACCCCCGGCGAGACCGCCCCGGACGGGCGGGAGCCGCTGCTGGAGGTCGACCACGTCACCCTCCGCTTCGGCGGTGTGGTCGCCCTCGACGATGTCGCGTTCACCCTGTACAAGGGGGAGATCCTCGGCCTGATCGGCCCGAACGGCGCCGGCAAGACGACCTGCTTCAACGCGATGACCGGCGTCTACCGGCCCACCGAGGGCGAGATCCGGTTCAAGGGGCAGCGGACCAACGGCAAGCGTCGGTCCTGGATCACCAAGGCCGGCATCGCCCGGACGTTCCAGAACATCCGGCTCTTCCCGGAGATGACCGCGCTGGAGAACGTGATGGTGGGCGCGGACGCCCACCACAAGACCAGCGTGCTCTCCGCGATGCTGCGGCTGCCGCGGCACTGGCGGGAGGAGCGGCACGGTCGCGACAAGGCGTACGAGCTGCTGCGCTTCGTCGGCATCGACCGCCGCGCCGGGGACCTGGCCCGCAACCTCTCGTACGGTGAGCAGCGCCGGCTGGAGATCGCCCGGGCCCTGGCGACCGACCCCACCCTGCTCTGCCTGGACGAGCCGGCCGCCGGCTTCACCCCGGCGGAGAAGGAGGAACTGCTCGGCCTGATCCGCAAGATCCGGGACAACGGGACTACCGTGCTGCTCATCGAGCACGACATGCGGCTGGTCATGGGAGTGACCGACCGGATCGTGGTGCTGGAGTTCGGTAAGAAGATCGCCGAGGGCCTGCCGGCCGAGGTCCGGGACGACCCGAAGGTGATCGCCGCGTACCTGGGGGTGCCGACCGATGCTGCTTGAGATCAAGGACCTGACTCTGCTGTACGGGCGGATCCAGGCGCTGCACGGGATCAGCCTGACCGTCAACGAGGGCGAGGTGGTGGCCCTGATCGGCGCGAACGGCGCCGGCAAGACCACCACCATGCGGGCCATCTCCGGGCTGCGCCCGGTGGCCTCCGGCTCGATCGTCTTCGACGGCACGGACGTCACCCGGATGCGGGCCGACCTGCGGGTGATCCGGGGCATCGGGCAGGCGCCCGAGGGCCGGGGCGTGTTCCCCGGGATGACCGTCCTGGAGAACCTGGAGATGGGGGCGTACACCCGCCGGGACCGGTCGGGCATCGCCGAGGACATGAAGATGGTCATGGACCTCTTCCCCCGGCTCGCCGAGCGGCGCAAGCAGCACGGCGGCACGCTCTCCGGCGGTGAGCAGCAGATGCTGGCGGTGGGCCGGGCGCTGATGGCCCGCCCGCGGCTGCTGCTGCTCGACGAGCCCTCGATGGGTCTCGCGCCGATGCTGATCCAGCAGATCTTCGAGATCATCACCCGGATCAACGAGCAGGGCACCACCATCCTGCTGGTGGAGCAGAACGCCCAGCAGGCGCTCTCCCGCGCCCACCGGGGCTACGTGCTGGAGACCGGCCGGATCGTCAAGGAGGGCACCGGCCGGGACCTGCTGCACGACCCGGCGGTCAAGGAGGCGTACCTCGGCGTGGCCTGAGGCGTGCTGTCGGCGGCCGGTCGTCCCTCGCGGGCGGCCGGCCGCCTGCTTTTCCGTCCCGGTGTCCGCATTCCGGCACCGACGCGGTGCCGCCGGCGGAGGGTTGTCGGGCGTACGGACTAGAGTCGCTGCCGTGACAGCTACGACGCCGCGCCTGCTCCTCGTCGACGGACACTCCCTGGCGTACCGGGCCTTCTTCGCCCTGCCGGTGGAGAACTTCTCCACCACCACGGGGCAGCCGACGAACGCCGTCTACGGCTTCACCTCGATGCTGATCAACGTGCTCCGCGACGAGCAGCCCACCCACATCGTGGTCGCCTTCGACGTGTCCCGCCGCTCCTTCCGCACCGAGAAGTACGCGGAGTACAAGGCCGGCCGCAGCGAGACCCCGACCGACTTCAAGGGCCAGGTCAGCCTGGTCAAGGAGGTGCTCGCCGCGCTGCGCGTCCCGGTCGTGGAGAGGGAGGGGTACGAGGCCGACGACCTCATCGCCACCCTCGCCTGCCAGGCTCGTGACCAGGGCATGCAGGTGCTGATCACCACCGGCGACCGGGACGCGTTCCAGCTGGTCGGCGACAGCATCACCGTGCTCTACCCGCGCAAGGGCGTCTCCGACCTGGCCCGGATGGACCCGGCCGCGGTCGAGGCGAAGTACGGCGTCGGCCCGGACCGTTACCGCGACCTGGCCGCCCTGGTCGGCGAGACCAGTGACAACCTCCCCGGCGTGCCGGGCGTCGGCCCGAAGACCGCGGCCAAGTGGATCAACATGTACGGCGGGGTGGACGGCGTCGTCGCCCGCGCCGACGAGATCAAGGGCAAGGCCGGCGACAGCCTGCGTGAGCGGCTCGCCGACGTGATCCGCAACTACGAGATCAACTGCCTGGTCTCCGACCTGGAGCTGCCGATCCGCCCCGAGGACGCCCGCTGGCAGGGCTGGGACCGGGAGGCGGTGCACCAGGTCTTCGACACCCTCCAGTTCCGCATCCTGCGCGACCGGCTGTACCAGTACCTGGAGGCGGTCGAGCCGGAGGCGGAGGCCGGCTTCGAACTGGCCGGCCAGGTGCTCACCGAGCCCGGCGCGCTCGCCGGCTGGCTGGAGACGCACGCGCCGGCCGGCACCCCGGTCGGCCTCGCGGTCAAGCTCGACACCGGCCCGAACCGGCGGCACACCGCCGTGGTGACCGGCATGGCGCTGGCCACCGCCGGCGGCGCGGCCGCCTGGTTCGACCCGGCCACCCTCGAGCCCGGCGACGAGAGTGCCCTCTCCGGCTGGCTCGCCGACGGCGCCCGCCCCAAGGTGCTGCACGACAGCAAGCCGGCGGTGCTGGCCTTCGCCGCGCACGGCTGGGACCTGCGGGGCATCGCCCGGGACACCCAGATCGCCGCCTACCTGGCCCGCCCCGACCAGCGCTCGTACGACCTGACCGACCTCGCGCTGCGCTACCTGCACCGGGAGCTGCGGGTGGACGCGCCCGAGACCGGCCAGCTCACCCTGGATGGGCTGGGCGACGACGGCGCGGCCGAGCAGAACCTGATGCTGCACGCCCGGGCCACCCTCGACCTGGCCGACGCGATCGACGCCGAGCTGTCCCGCGACGGCGAGCAGTCCGCCCGGTTGATGGCCGGCGTGGAGTTGCCGCTGATGCGGGTGCTCGCCGCCATGGAGCGCACCGGCATCGCCGCCGACACGCACTACCTGTCGGAGCTGGAGGCGCACTTCGCGGCCGAGGTGAAGGCCGCCGCGCAGGGGGCGTACGCGGTGATCGGCCGGGAGTTCAACCTCGGCTCGCCCAAGCAGCTCCAGGAGATCCTCTTCGGCGAGCTGGCCCTGCCCAAGACCAAGAAGATCAAGACCGGCTACACCACCGACGCCGACGCCCTGCAGTGGCTCTACGCGCAGACCGAGCACCCGTTGCTGCACCACCTGCTGCGCCACCGGGACGTGGCCAAGCTCAAGTCGACCGTCGACGGGCTGCTCAAGTCGGTCTCCGACGACGGGCGGATCCACACCACGTTCAACCAGACCGTGGCGGCCACCGGGCGGCTCTCCTCCACCGAGCCCAACCTGCAGAACATCCCCATCCGCACGGAGGAGGGGCGGCGGATCCGGCGGGCCTTCGTGGTCGGCGAGGGCTACGAGTGCCTGCTCACCGCCGACTACAGCCAGATCGAGATGCGGATCATGGCGCACCTGTCGTCGGACGACGCGCTCATCGAGGCGTTCAACTCCGGGCACGACTTCCACGCCGCCACCGCCTCGTCGGTCTTCGGCGTCCCCGTCGACCAGGTCACCGCCGACCAGCGCCGCAAGATCAAGGCGATGAACTACGGCCTGGCGTACGGGCTGAGCGCGTTCGGTCTCTCCCAGCAGCTCGGGATCAGCACCGAGGAGGCGCGCGGGCTGATGGAGAACTACTTCGCCGGCTTCGGCGGGGTCCGCGACTACCTGCAGGAGGTGGTGGCCCGGGCCCGGCAGGACGGCTACACCTCCACCATCCTGGGCCGCCGGCGCTACCTGCCCGACCTGGTCAGCGACAACCGGCAGCGGCGGGAGATCGCCGAGCGGATGGCACTCAACGCACCGATCCAGGGCTCCGCGGCCGACATCATCAAGGTCGCCATGCTGCACGTCGACACCGCGCTGCGCGAGGGTGGGCTGCGGTCCCGGATGCTGCTCCAGGTGCATGACGAGTTGGTCTTCGAGGTCGCTCCGGGCGAGCGGGACAGCCTGGAGGCCCTGGTCCGCAGCCAGATGGGCGAGGCGTACCCGCTGTCGGTGCCGCTGGAGGTCTCGGTCGGCGAGGGCCGGGACTGGAACAGCGCCGACCACTGATCGGTCCCTCTTCGCCGGTGTCGCGGTCTCCGCAGGCCGGGGAAACCGCGACGCCGCCGGGCCGCGGCACCCTGGCCGGGCCGCGGCACTCTGGCCGGTTCGGGGCCCGGCCGGTCAGCGTCCCGGTCCCCGGCGCTCCTTCGGCGGGGCGCCGTGCCGCTGCAGGGCCTTGCGGGACGGACCACCCGGCGGCGGGAGCGGCGCCTTGACGGGGTCGTGGCCCCAGTTCATCAGGGAGTACCGCCACCGGGTGTCGCGTACGTCGCCGCTCGGTCGCTGCGCCATGTGCCGCCGGACGTACCCGACGACCTTGCGCATGTGCTTGTAGTCGGCGTCGGAGAGCTGGTCTCGCTTGCGGCGGAGCAGGTCGATGATCTTCCGTCCGGACTCGTGGCCGACCGTCTCCCCGCCCTTGGTGCCCTTCTTCCGCCAGCCGACGTGCTTGGACTTCTCGGTGTCCAGCCACTTCTGCAGCTCGGCGGGCTTCATGTTCACCGCCTCGGTGAACTCCTGGTAGGTCTGCTGTGGATCAGCGCTTCGGCTCATGGCGCAGCGCCTCCGGTCGGTGGGCGACGTCCCGGCCCGAGTCGTCGTTGCGGATCCGGTACTGCGGGTCCTCCGGCGTGGCGTTCACGGCGTGGCCGCGGATGTGGGTCCGGTCGATGAGCTTCTCCTTGACGACCCCGTGCGCCCGGCCGCTGTGGCTGGCCCAGGAGACGTGGTCGCCCGGGCGGAATTCCTCTTCGGCCATGCCGCCCGGTTACCCGGGGCGGGCAGGCGGAAACGACGCCGTGTCAGGGGATGATCTCGGTGATCGGAAGCTTGATCTCGAACGGCCCGGCCAGCTCGATCAGCTCGGCGCTGTCGGCGACCAGCTCGTACTGCCGCTCGCCGCCCGGACCGATCCCCTCACCCGGCCTGCGTAACTTCGTCACTGGTCGGATGAACAGCACTGATTGTCCGGCTCGCTCAGCGCGCCGGCTTCTCGGCGACGAAGATGGCGGTGCCGGGGAAGAGCCGGCCGCGCAGCGGGCTCCACTGCCCCCAGATCCCCTCGTGCCCCGCCGGCCACTCCGGCTCCACCAGGTCCACCAGCCGGAATCCGGCGCCGACCAGCTCCCGGATCCGGTCGCCGAGCGTGCGGTGCTGCTCGACGTAGGTGGCCACCCCGTGCTCGTCCTGCTCCACGTAGGGGGAGCGGTCGAAGTACGAGTGCACGGCCGTCAGCCCGGCCTCGCCCGGGTCGTCCAGGAAGATCCAGCGCATCGGGTGGGTGACCGAGAAGACCCAGCGGCCGCCGGGGCGCAGCACCCGGGCGACCTCCCGCATCGCACCCGCCGAGTCGTCCACGAACGGGATCGCGCCGAAGGCGGTGCAGACGGTGTCGAACGCGGCGTCGCCGAAGGGCAGCGCGAGCGCGTCGGCCTGCACCAGGGGCACCCGTACGCCGGTGCGGTCGGCGGCCTGCGCGGCGTGCCGCAGCATGCCGGCGGAGAGGTCCAGGGCGACCGGCCGGGCCCCCTGGGCGGCCAGCCAGCGGGCGGCGGCCGCCGCGCCGCACCCCAGTTCGAGGATCCGGCGGCCGGCGACCTCGCCGAGCAGCCGGGCATTGGCCTCGCGCAGCCCTTCCGGGCACCAGACGAAGTCCAGGTCGCCCAGGAACGCGCCGTGCTCTGCCTGGTAGTCGTCCGCGTCGGTGTCCCACCAGCCACGGTTGGCCCGGCGGATCTCGGCGGCGCCGACCCGGCGCCGGGTCACCCTGTCGTCGTCCACGCGCTCACGCTAGGGCCCCCGCCGGCGGTTCCCGACGTCGGCCCACCGGGCCGGTGTGCCGGGTGCGGCAGATGTGACGGACGAGACAGCGGTGGCCCCTTACCGCGCGAAATTCCCGCTTTCGCAGCTGACGAGCCCGAGGAGACCTGGGAGGGCTTGCACGCTGTGGTAATGCAGCGGGTAGGCTAGACGATGCGCTCGCGGATCGTGTGCCTCGGCAGGGAGCAGGTGCGCGGTCACCGGAGCCACTAATGATCTTCTGACGGCGATCGTTCGGTGTGCCCGGCGACGGATCCGCTGGCGCGGACTGAGTCACCGCGACGCCCATGCCTGCTGTGACAACCCATCCGACCGGAGCAACCGCCCACATGACGAGCAGCATCGAGGCCACCTCGAGCGCCAACAAGGTCACCGTCGACGACCTCGGCTCTGAGGAAGCTTTCCTCGCCGCGATCGACGAGACCATCAAGTACTTCAACGACGGCGACATTGTCGAAGGCACCGTCGTCAAGGTCGATCGGGACGAGGTCCTGCTCGACATCGGCTACAAGACCGAGGGCGTGATCCCCTCTCGGGAGTTGTCGATCAAGCACGACGTGGATCCGGCCGAGGTGGTTTCGGTCGGTGACCACATCGAGGCCCTTGTCCTCCAGAAGGAGGACAAGGAGGGTCGCCTGATCCTCTCCAAGAAGCGGGCGCAGTACGAGCGGGCCTGGGGCACGATCGAGAAGATCAAGGACGAGGACGGCGTCGTCCGTGGCTCGGTCATCGAGGTCGTCAAGGGTGGTCTCATCCTCGACATCGGCCTGCGCGGCTTCCTGCCCGCCTCGCTCGTCGAGATGCGGCGGGTGCGCGACCTGCAGCCGTACGTCGGCCGCGAGCTCGAAGCCAAGATCATCGAGCTGGACAAGAACCGCAACAACGTGGTCCTGTCCCGCCGGGCCTGGCTGGAGCAGACGCAGTCCGAGGTGCGCACCGAGTTCCTCAACAAGCTGCAGAAGGGCCAGGTCCGCAAGGGCGTCGTCTCTTCGATCGTCAACTTCGGCGCGTTCGTCGACCTGGGCGGCGTGGACGGCCTGGTGCACGTCTCCGAGCTGTCCTGGAAGCACATCGACCACCCGTCCGAGGTCGTCGAGGTGGGCCAGGAGGTCGAGGTCGAGGTCCTGGACGTCGACCTGGACCGCGAGCGGGTCTCGCTGTCGCTGAAGGCGACCCAGGAGGACCCGTGGCGTCAGTTCGCCCGCACCCACGCGATCCAGCAGATCGTGCCGGGTAAGGTCACCAAGCTCGTGCCGTTCGGCGCCTTCGTCCGGGTGGACGACGGCATCGAGGGCCTGGTCCACATCTCCGAGCTGGCCGAGCGCCACGTGGAGATCCCGGAGCAGGTCGTCCAGGTCGGCTCCGAGGTCATGGTCAAGGTCATCGACATCGACCTCGAGCGTCGCCGGATCTCGCTGTCGCTCAAGCAGGCCAACGAGGGCTTCGTCGAGGGCGAGGAGCACTTCGACCCGACCCTCTACGGCATGGCCGCGACCTACGACGAGCAGGGCAACTACATCTACCCGGAGGGCTTCGACCCGGAGACGGGCGAGTGGCTCGAGGGCTACGACAAGCAGCGCGAGACCTGGGAGAACCAGTACGCCGAGGCGCGTCAGCGCTGGGAGGCCCACACCAAGCAGGTGCAGTCCTCCCGCGCCGCCGACGCCGAGGCCGCTGCCAACCCGGCTCCGGCCGTGTCCGGCACCACCACCTCGACCACGGCCCCGAGCCGTCAGGCCGAGGAGCCGGCGGGCACCCTGGCCACCGACGAGGCGCTCGCCGCGCTGCGGGAGAAGCTCGCCGGCGGCAAGTGAGGCCTGCGACAACCCCGGCTCGGCGCGGCTGACGCCGCGCGCTGACCAGGAGCGTCGCTGACGACGACGGGCCCCGCCCCCGCGATCCGGTACAACCGGACCGCCGGGGGCGGGGCCCTCGCGTATCTCCGCCCCGGCACCGGCCCGTCGCGCCCGCCCCCGCCCACCGCCCGCCCGTCGCGCCGGCCGCTCGCCCTCGCGCCAGCCCTTGATCGACTCGGATTGCGGCAGGTCGGGCTGTCCCGCTGGCAGCAAGCAGCAAGTTGCGGCAGTGCGAGTCGATCATCGCGGGCGACCGCCCGGGCCACCTGCCACCTCTCGCCGGACGAGTGCCCCTCGCCGGGTGCCGGGCGGCCTGCCCGGGCCGGGCTGGGCGTCGCCCGGCACGGGGCTCGGGGGCACGGGCAGGGCCGGTCGACGCCGGCCGGTGCCCGGTTTGGCGGGTGGCGCGGTGATCGGGTTGACTGGTCGCGTGCTGAAGGTGGGTTTGACCGGTGGGATCGGGTCCGGCAAGAGCGCGGTGGCGAACCGGTTGACGGCGCTGGGCGCGGTGCTCATCGACTCCGACCGGATCGCCCGCGAGGTGGTCGCCCCGGGCAGCGAGGGGTTGGCCGAGGTCGTCGCCGCCTTCTCCGAGCGGGTGCTCGACGCGCACGGGGCCCTGGACCGGGCTGCGCTGGGCACGCTGATCTTCGGGGACGAGGCGGCCCGCCGTCGGCTGGAGGGGATCACCCACCCCCGGGTGCGCGCCCGCGCCGCAGAGTTGGCCGCCGCGGCGCCCTCGGACGCCGTCGTGGTGAACGACGTGCCGCTGCTGGCGGAGGTGGGCCTCGCGCCGACGTACCACCTGGTGGTGGTGGTGCAGACGGCGGTGGCCACCCGGTTGGCCCGGCTGGACCGGGACCGGGGCATGGATCGCGCGGAGGCCGAGCGGCGGATCGCCGCGCAGGCCGATGACGCCCGCCGGCAGGCGGTGGCCGACGTGCTGCTCACCAACGACGGCACCCTCGACGAGCTGCACGCGGCGGTGGACGCGCTGTGGCGCGACCGCCTGTTGCCGTTCGAGCGGAACGTCCGCGAACGCCGCGCGGTCCGGCCGGAGCGGGTGGTGCTCACCGAGCCGGACCCGACCTGGCCCCAGCAGTACGCCCGACTGGCCGCCCGGATCCGGCACGCCGCCGGCGCGGATCTGCGGGTCGACCACATCGGCTCCACCGCGGTGCCCGGGCTGGCCGCGAAGGACGTCATCGATGTCCAGCTCACCGTGTCCTCACTGGCGGAGGCGGACGGGCCGCTGGCCGGGCGGCTCGCCGACGCCGGCTTCCCCCGGCTGCCCGGCGACTGGTGGGACAACCCCCGCCCGGCGGGCAGCGCCTACTGGGAGAAGCGGCTGCACGGCAGCGCCGACCCGGCCCGTCCGGTCAATTTGCATCTGCGGGTCGCCGACTCGCCCGGCTGGCGGTACGCGCTGCTCATGCGCGACCACCTCCGCGCCGACCCGGCCCAGCGGGCTGCCTATCTGCAGGTCAAGCGGGAGTTGGCCGCCGCCGCGCCGGACAGCGCGACGTACGGGACGCTGAAGGACCCCTGGTTCGACGAGGAGTACCTGCGCGCCGAGGAGTGGGCCGCCCAGACCGGTTGGCGGCCCTGACCCCGGTCAGCGGCGTCGCGGTTTCGGCGCGGCAGGGGCGCCGGGCAGGGTGGGCACCCGACCGGGGGTGAGGTCGAGCTGGGCCCAGACCCGCCGCCCGGTCAGCAGCTCGAGCCGGCGCAGCAGCCCGTCCCGGTCGATCCAGTAGCGCAGGGTCGTCCCGCTGGCGCGTACCTCGATGACATCCACGCTGCGGTCGGCCGTCCGGTCGCCGCGTACCCGGACCGCCGAGCGGGCCGGTGCGGCGGCGACACCGGCGCGCAGCGCGGCCCCCAGTAGCCGGTCCAGGTCGTCCCCGGGTGCTCGGGCGGCCGACCAGGTGAGTCCGGCCGGCGGCGGCAGGGGTGGCGCGGCCGGCGCCTCGGCCGCCGGGTCGGCGGGGACCTGTGCGCGGGCCACCCGTCCACCCCGCCACCGCAGCAGCGTCCGGCGTCCCGGGTTGTCGGCCTCGCCCACCGCCAGGTACGCGGCGGATTCCGTCCAGCTCAGCCAGCCGGTGCCGCGCAGGTTGGCGGTGGGGCCGAGCGGGGCGGTCACGGTCACCGTGGCGCCCCGGAGCGCCCGCAGCCGGGCGGGGAGCCGGGCCAGCCGGTCGGTCTCGCCGTCGGTGAGGGCGCGCGGCAGTCCGGCGCGGCCGCCCAGCGCCGCCACCGGGTGGAGTGTGGGCCGGTCGCTGCGGGCCAGCTCCACGGTGACCGGCCGGCCGTCGGGCAGCCGCCCCTCCAGCCGGTGCAGCCGGGCGTCCCCGTCGAGCCAGAGGCGGACCTGTCCGGCCGGTGCGGACGGCGGGTCCGCCGGGAAGGGGGTCTCGAGGATGTCGACCGGCGTACCGTCCGCGGTGCCCCGGCCCCGCCAGCGCGCCTGCACGGACACCAGGTCGGTCCGGTCCGCGCGGAGGCCGAGCAGCAGGTCGCGGACCGCGGCCACGCCGTCCGTCGGGGGCGGTTCCCGCAGCCGCCAGTGATCGCCGGGGGGCACCAGTGGGGGCGGGGCGGGGCTGGGCGCCGCGGTGGTGGCGGGCCGCAGCACCACCGTGCCGTCGGTGGCCTGGACCAGGCCCCGTTCGGTTCCCGCCCCCGGCCCGCCGACGTGCAGGTAGACCAGCGGTCGGCCCCAGTCCACCCAGCCGACCAGTTCGGTGCGGGCCGCAGCGGTGCCGACCGAGACGCGGACGCCGGCCCGGACGTCCCGCTGGTTGGTGACCCGCATGGCCGCCAGCCGCTCGACCTCGCCCCGGGTCAGCCGGCGGGGCGGGTCGGCCGGCTCGGGTGACCATTGCGGTAGCCCGGCCACCAGCGCGGCCGCCGAGGCCGCCGCGATCACCCCGAGCGCGGCGAGGATGGCGCGCCGCCGGGTCGGCCGCTCCGGCGGATCGCCGGAGCCGTCCAGGTCGGCCTCCTCCAAGGGCGTGGCGTCGGCGCGGGTGGCGGTGCCCGTGGTGGGTGGCTCCGCCGGCCGGCGGCGGGGTTGACCGGCCGGCGAGCGGGTGCCGAGGACGGGCCCGGCCCGCCGGTGTCCCCGGCCCGGCTCGCGCGGCACCACGCCGGTGGCGCCCGGCCCGGGGCTCGGGTCGCGCCCGGCGACGCGGCGGAACAACCCGGCGCGGCGACGGCCGGTGGCCGGGCTGGTCGCCAGGTCTGACGTCGGGGGCGGCTCGGTGCCGCGGCGGTCGGCCGGGTCCGTCGGCGCGGTGGGCGCTGCGGGAGAGCGCCCGCGGTCGGCCGGGTCCGTCGCCGTGGTGGGCGCTGCGGGAGAGGCGCGCCCGCCGGGCGGCTCGGTGACCGGCCGGCGGTCGGGCGGGCTCTGCGCCGTGTCGCCGCCGGGTGCCGCGCCGGGCATGGCGGGGGGATCGGTGGCGGAGGGCGGAGTGGCGTCGAGTGCCGGCTGATGCCGGCGTCCGGGGGAGGTCTCCACGAGTGGAGAACGCGGCGACCGGGATCGGGTGACGAGCAGGGGCGCTCGCGGCGGCCGGTCTGCGCGTCCAGCGCGACCACCTCGGGTGCGCACGCCGGTCGTCCCGGGTGCTGCGACCCTGGTGCCGGGGGCGGCCGGGCCCCGAGGGGCGGCCACCGGCCCGGTCGGCCGCCGCGAGCGGCCTACGGTACGAGGGTAGCCGGGTGAGATGTGGCCCACAATGGGAATATCGAAGCCGATCACGGACCCTCCGTGGTCGGCCCGGAACTGTCGGACCACCGGCGTACCGTTGGGGTCATGGCGCTCGACATTCCCCGGCTCGACGGCCGCTTCCAGGTCGTCAGCGAGTTCCAGCCGGCCGGCGACCAGCCGGCGGCGATCGACGAGCTTGAGCGGCGTGTGCGGCGTGGCGACCGTAACACCGTGCTGCTCGGCGCGACCGGCACCGGCAAGAGCGCCACCACCGCGTGGTTGGTCGAGCGGCTGCAACGCCCCACCCTGGTGCTCGCGCCCAACAAGACACTCGCCGCCCAGCTGGCCAAGGAGTTCGGGGAGCTGCTCCCGCACAACGCGGTGGAGTACTTCGTCTCCTACTACGACTACTACCAGCCCGAGGCGTACATCCCGCAGACCGACACCTACATCGAGAAGGACTCCTCGATCAACGAGGAGGTCGAGCGGCTGCGGCACTCGGCGACCATGTCGCTGCTCACCCGCCGCGACACGATCGTGGTGGCCACCGTGTCGGCGATCTACGGTCTGGGCACCCCCGAGGAATACCTGGACCGCGCGGTCCGGGTCGCGGTCGGTCAGGAGCTCGACCGCGACCAACTGCTCCGCCGCCTGGTCGACATTCAGTACACCCGCAACGACATGGCGTTCCAGCGCGGCACCTTCCGGGTCCGCGGCGACACGCTGGAGATCATCCCGGCCTACGAGGAGCTGGCCGTCCGGATCGAACTCTTCGGCGACGAGATCGAGAAGCTCTACTACCTCAACCCGCTCACCGGGGACGTGGTCCGCGAGGTCAACCAGTTGATGATCTTTCCGGCGACCCACTACGCGGCCGGCCCGGAACGGATGGAGCGGGCGATCCGCGACATCGAGACCGAGCTGGGTGAGCGACTGGCCGAGCTGGAGCGGCAGGGCAAGCTGCTGGAGGCGCAGCGCCTGCGGATGCGCACCACCTACGACATCGAGATGATGCGGCAGGTGGGGTTCTGCTCGGGCATCGAGAACTACTCGATGCACATCGACGGTCGGCTGCCGGGCAGCCCGCCGCACTGCCTGCTCGACTACTTCCCGGACGACTTCCTCACCGTGGTCGACGAGTCGCACGTGACGATCCCGCAGATCGGCGGCATGTACGAGGGCGACGCGTCCCGCAAGCGGATGCTGATCGACCACGGCTTCCGGCTGCCCAGTGCGGCCGACAACCGGCCCCTGCGCTTCGACGAGTTCCTGGAGCGGGTCGGCCAGATGGTCTTCCTCTCCGCCACCCCCGGCCCCTGGGAGCTGGAGCAGTCCCAGGGCGAGTTCGTCGAGCAGGTGATCCGCCCGACCGGCCTGGTCGACCCCGAGGTCGTGGTGAAGCCCACCAAGGGGCAGATCGACGACCTGATGCACGAGATCAAGCTGCGTACCGAGCGGGACGAGCGGGTGCTGGTCACCACGCTGACCAAGAAGATGGCCGAGGACCTCTCCGACTACCTGCTGGAGAACGGCATCCGGGTGCGCTACCTGCACTCCGAGGTCGACACGCTGCGCCGGGTGGAGCTGCTGCGCGAGCTGCGCAAGGGCGACTACGACGTGCTGGTCGGCATCAACCTGCTCCGTGAGGGCCTCGACCTGCCCGAGGTCTCCCTGGTGGCCATCCTGGACGCCGACAAGGAGGGCTTCCTGCGTAGCGGCCGATCACTCATCCAGACCATCGGCCGGGCCGCCCGCAACGTCTCCGGTCAGGTCCACATGTACGCCGACAAGATCACCCCGTCGATGGCGGACGCGATCGACGAGACCAACCGGCGGCGGGCGAAGCAGATCGCGCACAACGAGGCGCACGGGATCAGCCCCGAGCCGCTGCGCAAGAAGATCCACGACATCCTCGACGACATCTACCGCGAGGCGGAGGACACCGAGAACAACACCAGGGTCGGCGGGGCCGCCCGGCAGCTGTCCCGGGGCAAGGCCCCGGTCAAGGAGACCCGCAGCCGTGGCCGGGGCGGGGCAGCCCCGTCCCGGGAGGGAATGGCCCGGGCCGACCTGGCCAATCTCATCCAGGAGCTCAACGACCAGATGCTCGCCGCTGCGCGGGAGTTGCAGTTCGAACTGGCGGCCCGGATCCGCGACGAGATCGCCGACCTCAAGAAGGAGCTGCGCGGGATGGACGCCGCCGGCGTGAAGTGACGCGATCGGCGGCCGGGAGGACAACATGGTGATCGAGGCGGTCGTCGGCCGGCCCGATCCCTGGCTGCGTCCGTACGTCGACCGCTACCTCGGCTACCGGGAGCACGCCGCCCGACCTCTGGTACGCCACGAGGTCGCCGGCGCGTTCGTGGTGCTGATCCTCGGCTGGGGTGCGCCGCTCGACGTCAGCGACCCGCGGGCCGGCGCGCGGGGCGCGTACGGGGTGAACGCATTCGTGGCCGGCCCGTTCGACGCCTACTGCACGACCCGGACGGTGGGCGAGGGGGCCGGGGTGCAGCTGCTGCTGACGCCGCCGGCCGCCCGCCGGCTGCTCGGGTTGCCGTTGGGTGAGCTGGCCAACCGGGCGGTGCCGGTCGATCAGCTCGACGGCTGGCTGGCCCGGCTCCGCGACGAGCTGGCCGCCGTTCCCGACTGGCCGGGCCGGTTCGCCCGTCTCGACGCCGCGCTGGCCGACCGGCTGGCCGTGGCCGGGCCGGTGGACCGGCGGCTGCTGCTGGCGTGGCGGCTGCTCGCCGGTAGCGGTGGAGCCGTCGGGGTCGGCACGCTGGCCGACGAGGTGGGCTGGAGCCGGCGGCACCTGGCGGCGATCTTCCGGCGGGAGTTCGGCCTGCCGCCGAAGACCGTCGGCCGGCTGGTGCGCTTCCAGCGCGCGTACGCGACCCTCGGCCTCGAACTCACCGACGTGCCCGGGGTGGACCGTGCCGGCGGCCCGGGCGACGACCTCGGGTGCCCTGGCCGGGACGTGGCGGGCTGGGCGGAGGTGGCGGTCCGCTGCGGCTACTACGACCAGTCGCACCTGATCCGTGAGTTTCGGGAGTTCGCCGGGCGGACCCCGGCGGTGTTGGCCCGTCCAGGGTCACATTCGTCCAAGCCGGGCTGACCAGGCCGCCGGCAGACTCGGGGCATGCAGAGCATCTACCCGGTCCTGCGGTATCCCGACGCCCACGCCGCCATCGACCGTCTCCGGTCCGCGTTCGACCTCACCCTGCACGAGCTGCACGAGGGACCGGACGGTGTGGTGCGGCATGCCCAACTCGGCTACCGAGGGGGCCTCGTCATGCTGGGCACCGGCCCCGCCCCGACGGTCCGGCCGGCCGACGACGACTACCGCCTCTACGTCGCGGTGGACGACGTCGACCGGCACCACGAGCGCGCCCGGGCGGCCGGCGCGGAGATCGTCCGGCCGCCCTTCGACACCGACTACGGCTCCCGCGAGTACGTGGCCCGGGACCCGGCCGGTCTGGTCTGGTCGTTCGGCACGTACCGGCCCTGAGCCGGGGCCGGACGCAGCGTCCTGGCTCTGCCGCTCGGACACGGCCACCCCTTGATCGCACTGAGCAAGCGCACTATTGCCCAGAGTGATGACCGTGCGTAGTCTCCCTCAGGGAGGCCCGCATGCCGTTGTCAGCAAGTCCTGTCGTCCGGCGGGTGCGGCTCGGTGCGGAGCTGCGCCGGCTGCGTCACCGGCAATCCCTCACCCTCGAGCAGGTCTGTGCCCGGCTCGGGTGGGCGTCCACGTCCAAGCTGTCCCGCATCGAGCTGGGCCAGAGTCGACCCGACCTGGCCGACGTGCTCGACCTGCTCGACGTCTATGAGGTGCCGCC
Source organism: Micromonospora mangrovicola (assembly GCF_047200535.1). Lineage (NCBI taxonomy): Bacteria > Bacillati > Actinomycetota > Actinomycetes > Micromonosporales > Micromonosporaceae > Micromonospora > Micromonospora mangrovicola. The sequence goes on from NZ_JBJZOG010000053.1 coordinate 17,893, forward strand.
CGAGCTGCGCACCGAGTTGATCGTCATCGCCCGGGACGCCGCCACCGGCCGTGGCTGGTCCAAGGCCCTGGGCGAGATGGGGGAGCGGCAGCGGGCGTACGCGGAGCTGGAGGTGGGCGCCGCGCGCATCGTCGAGTACCAACCCGCCGTGGTGCCCGGGCTGCTCCAGATACCGGCGTACACCCGGCTGCGGGTCACCGCCGGGTCGCTGCTCTGCGACCGGGTGGACGTCGACGCCGACGTCCGAGCCCGCGCCCTGCGGCAGGAGGTGCTGCGCCGGCCGGACCCGCCCCGGTACACCGCCCTGATCGATGAGCGGGTCTGCGACCGCGGCGGCACCCCGGACGACGTCTGGCGGGACCAGTTGCGCCACCTGCTCGCCGTCGCCGAGCGCCCGCACGTCACCGTCCGGCTGCTGTCCCGTGACGCCGCGCCGCACGGCGGCGTGCATCCGCTGGCCGCCTTCACCTACTACGAGCACCCCGACCCCGCCGACCCGCGCACCGTGCTGGTGGAGACCCTGACGGCCGACCTGCGGCTGGTCGCCGAGGCCGACATCGCCCGCTACGAGCTGCTGATCGACTGGCTGCTGGCGGCGGCGCTGTCGGCGGAGGAGACCGTCGAGGTGCTCGGCCGGCGGCTCGGCCCGCCGTCGGTGCCCCGGCCCCGTGAGCCCAGGGACGACCGGGTCTCCGAGCCGAGCTGAGCTGAGCCGGGCGCCGCGCTGCTGCCGACCCGCCGGCTCACCCCGGTCACCAGGGCGACCCGATCCATGATCGACAGCTATCCGGGCTGGCGCGGCGGCCGCCACGAATTTCGCGACGCGCGGCCGCCGGGCCCGGCGCCCCCGATGTCCGTCGGGACCGGCGGCCGGCGCGTCAGGGTCACGCTATGCCAGGGGTACGACAGCTCAGGCCGGCACGTCGACGAAGTGCTCCACCAGCGGCGGGCCGGCGAAGTGCGGGCCGATCAGCGCGCGCCACTGCGGGAAGCGTTCGCTCTGCCGGAAGTTGACGTCGTGCGCCTCGACCGAGTCCCACTCCACCAGCAGCACGAACCGGGACGGCGACTCCACGCCACGGGTCATCCGTACCGAACGGCAGCCCTCGGTGCCGGCGAGGAGCGGGCGCGCCTGCGCGTACGCGGCGGCGAAGTCGTCCTCGTGCCCGGGAGTTACGTCGATCAGCGCGACCTCAAGAACCATGCCCGAAGCCTCGCACGCCGGCCGCCGGTCGCGGCGAACCGGGGGTGTCCGTCCCACCCGCGCCCGCTCTAGGGTGAGCGCGGGTTTCCGGGGAGGATCTTCTATGCTCGACTGGCTGACCGCCGCGGCGTTCACCGTGGCCGGCACCGGCACCACCTGGGCCGAGCTGCTCGGCTTCGCCACCGGCGTGGTCAACGTCTGGCTGGTGGCCCGGCAGCACATCGCGAACTGGGCGATCGGCATCGCCAACGTGCTGCTGCTGATGCTGCTCTTCTGGACCGCCGGCCTGTACGCCGATGCCGGCCTGCAGATCGTCTACGTCGCGCTCGGCCTGTACGGCTGGTGGGCGTGGCTCTACGGCGGCGAGCGGCGCACCCGACTCACCGTCTCGCGGACGGGGCGGCGGGAGTGGTGGTCACTCGGCGTGGCCGGCGTGCTGATCACCGCCGGCCTGTGGGCGTTGCTGGACCGGGCCACCGACTCCACGGTGCCCCTGGCCGACGCGGTCACCACCGCGCTGTCCCTGCTGGCCACCTACGGCCAGACCCGCAAGCTGGTGGAGAGCTGGTGGCTCTGGATCACCGCCGATCTGATCTACATCCCGCTCTACGCGTACAAGGGACTGTGGCTGACCGGCGGCCTCTACCTGATCTTCCTGGCGCTCTGCGTCATGGGGCTGCGGGAGTGGCGGGCGGACCTGCGCCGGCGCTCGGCGGTCACGCCGGTGCCGCCCGGCCCGGCCCCGGTGGCCGTGTGACCGGCGCGGACGTCCCGGCGGCCGGCCCCGGGGAGTGTCGGCCCGAGTTCCGGCACGGCTTGGTGGTGGGCAAGTTCTACCCGCCGCACGCCGGGCACCACGCGCTGATCGAGGCGGCCGCCGCCCGCTGCGCCGCGGTCACGGTGGTGGTCGCGCCGTCGCGCCGGGAGTCGATCCCGCTCGCCGACCGGGTCGCGTGGCTGCGCGAGGCGCACGCCGCCACCCCGTGGGTCCGGATCGTCGGCCGGTACGACGACCACCCGGTCGACTACGCCGACCCGGCGATCTGGGACCTGCATTGCGCGGTGTTCCGGGACGCGCTGGGCGGGAAGCTGGTGGACGCGGTCTTCTCCTCGGAGGCGTACGGCGGGGAGCTGGCCCGCCGTTTCGACGCGGTGCCGGTCTGTGTGGACCCGGACCGGCGCGGGGTGCCGGTCTCCGGCACGGCGGTGCGGGCCGACCCGGCGGCGCACTGGCACCTGCTGGGCCCGGCGGTGCGGGCCTGGCTGGTCCGCCGGGTCGTGGTGGTGGGCGCGGAGTCCACCGGCACCACCACCATGGCGGCGGCGCTCGCCGCCCACTACGGCACCGCCTGGGTCCCCGAGTACGGCCGCGAGCTGACCGCCAGGAAGCTCGCCGAGCTGCGGCGGCAGCGGCCGGAGGCGACCGTCTTCGACGTCGCCTGGGACCGGGCCGACTTCGTCGAGGTGGCCCGCGAGCAGCAGGCGGCCGAGGACGCGGCGGCCCGGGTCAGTGGCCCGCTGCTGTGCTGCGACACCGACGCCCGCGCCACCGCGGTCTGGGAGGAGCGCTACCTCGGCTCGTCCTCCCCGCAGGTGCGGGCGGCGGCCCGCCGGCCGGCGCTGTACCTGCTGACCGATCACGAGGGTGTGCCGTTCGTCGACGACGGGTTGCGCGACGGGGAGCAGCTGCGGGCGTGGATGACCGGCCGGTTCCGTGCGGAGCTGGCCGGCTGCGGGGTGCCGGTGGTCGAGCTGCGCGGGCCGCACGAGGCACGACTGGCGATCGCGGTCGCGGCCTGCGACGCGCTCCTCGCCGCCGGCTGGGCGTTCGCCGACCCGGTGCTGCCCGCCTGACCACCGCCGGCGCGGCCCGGCGGAGCTGCTCGACACGCGGCAGGTCCGCCGCCTCGGACACTGCGGACTGCCGCCGCCCGGTGTCGATCAACCGCGGGTCGCGGCCGTCCACCTAGCCTCCTAGGAAGCGCCACAGGGTGCGATGTCCACCGCGCCGGAACGTGACCCCCTCATCAATCCCGGCCCCGGAGATGCGCTGACCGGGCGTGATGGTGAACAATGGCGCCCGAGGAGGGGAGTATTCCCTCGCGACGGAGTCGTCAGCACGGAAGAGCGCCGGCCTCCCCGGTGGCCCGACCCGGCTTCGTCGGTCGACGGTCCGATGTCCGGGCCGGCGGCGGAAGAGACCTCCGACAGTCACCAGAGTCAGCGTCGACGCACCCCGGCCGCTTACCCGGCGTACGGTGTGCCCGACACTGTGTGTCTGCCGGAGGATGGAATTGAACGTGTCCGGATACGTGTGGGCCGGGACCCTCGTCGTCATGATCGCGGTCCTGCTCGCCGACCTCTTCATCATCGGTCGTCGCCCGCACGAGCCCAGCGTCCGTGAGTCGAGCCTCTGGGTCGGCTTCTACGTCGGCCTGGCCCTCGTCTTCGGCATGGGGCTCTGGCTCGCCGCCGGACCCAGCGTGGCCGGCCAGTTCTACACGGGTTGGCTCACCGAGTACAGCCTCTCGGTGGACAACCTCTTCGTCTTCGTGATCATCATGGCCCGGTTCGGGGTGCCCCGGAAGTACCAGCAGAAGGTGCTGCTCGTCGGCATCCTGCTGGCGCTGGTCATGCGCGGCGGTTTCATCGCCGCCGGCGCCGCGCTGATCTCCCAGTTCTCCTGGGTCTTCTACATCTTCGGTGCCTTCCTGATCTACACGGCGGTCAACCTCGCCCGGCAGGGCGAGCCGGACGAGGGCGAGTTCAGCGAGAACGTGCTGATCCGCTGGAGCCGCAAGGCGCTGCCGCTGTCCCGGGACTTCGACGGGGCCCGGATGACCACGCACGAGAACGGGCGGCGGCTCTTCACCCCGATGCTGATCGTGATGATCGCGATCGGCACCACCGACCTGATCTTCGCCCTCGACTCGATCCCGGCGATCTTCGGCATCACCCAGGAGCCGTACCTGGTCTTCACCGCGAACGTCTTCGCGCTGATGGGGCTCCGGCAGCTCTACTTCCTGCTCGGCGGGCTGCTGGACCGGCTGATCTACCTGAGCTACGGCCTGGCCGTGGTGCTCGGCTTCATCGGCGTCAAACTGGTGCTCGAGGCGCTCGCCGACAACAACCTGCCGTTCGTCAACAATGGCCAGCAGGTCGCCTGGGCTCCGCACATCCCGATCTGGCTGTCGCTGACCATCATCGTGGGCACCCTCGCGGTCGCCACCGCGGCCAGCCTGGCCAAGTCGGCCCGCGACCGGCGCCGCGAACTGGCCGAAGCCCGGCGCTGAGCCCGCTGTCGGGGATGGGGCGCTCCCGACGTCGGGAGCGCCCCATCCCCGCGTACGGGGTCAGACGCGGTGGACGGCGACGAGGGTGGCCAGCCGGTCCGCGGGGAGCTGCTCCTCGACCACCCGGCGCTGCTGGTAGCAGGCGTGCAGCATGCGCCGCCGGTCGCCGTGCGGCTCGGCGGTGACGATGCCGACGTGGTGGATCGGGCGGCCGGGGCGGGCGAAGAAGTAGAGATCGCCGGGGCGCTCCTCGTTCAGCGGCAGCGGGGTGGTCGACTCGGCCTGGTCGGGAGAGTCCCGGGGGAGCGTCACCCCGAACCGGCGCCAGGCCAGCTGCACCAGGCCGGAGCAGTCGATGCCGTGGCTGGAGCGGCCGCCCCAGATGTACACGAGGTCACGCAGCCGGTCGGCGACGGCGATGACCTCCTTGACCTCCGGCTGCTCGACGGGTACCGGGACCACGTCGGTCGCCTGGATCCAGAGCGGATCGGTGTGTCCGGGCACGTGGCACGGCAGCCAGCCGTCGAACTGCGGACCGGCCCGGTGCAGCCGGGTGCCGAGCACGACGCCGGCGAGCGCCGGCGCTCCGCCGGGCGTGGCGTGCAGGTCGGCGACGAGGGCGTCGACCACGAACTGTGGCGACCGCTGCCGCTCGGGTCGGGGCGGGGTCAGCTGGGCGGCGGGCAGCCAGCCGGGGTAGCCGCGGGGATCGCGGCGGGCGGCCGGCTGTTCGAGGGCGACCACGTGCGCCCACCCGTCCGCGCGCTGCTCGGTGACGAGCACCCGCTCACCGAGCAGCAGCTGACTGAGTACGCAGTTGCCGACCTGCTGGTCGCGGTCCATGCCGCCGATCCAGGCGGTGATGTCGGCCGGGGCGGTCAGGGCGGGACGGTCGACCGGCCGCACCGCCTCGGGAGCGGTCCAGAGGGTCGCCACCGGGACCCGGACGACGGCCTCGCGGCCGGGTTGCAGTTCCACGTCCACCCCCATCTCGGGCACTCTGCGCCGACCCTATGAAAAATTCCAACAACACTCAACCGGTACGTTGAATGTTTGCTTCATGCGCGCCGGTGATGCCGAGGCCGGGTTCGTCCGGGAGTACGACGGCCGCGCCGTCGTACCGGATGCCGCCGCCGACCGGCGAGCGGGCGAGCCACCAGGCGGCGTCGAGGTCGGAGACGGCGCTGGTGCCGTACGCGGCGACCAGGCTGGCCGCGGCCCCCACACCCACCGGACTCTCCATCATCGAGCCGACGATGGTGCCCATGCCGTGAGCGGCGGCGAGGTCGAGCAGCGTCCGGGCGGTGTGCAGGCCACCGCACTTGGCCAGCTTGACGTTGACCATGTCGGCGGCCCGGCGGCGGATCACCTCGACCAGGTCGCGCAGGTCGAAGACCGACTCGTCGGCGAGGACCGGCAGGTCGACGCGGTCGCTGACCCAGGCCAGCCCGTCCAGGTCCCGGCGGTGGACCGGCTGCTCGACCAGTTCGACGTCGAGCCCGGCGTCCTCGATGCCCCGGATCACCCGGACCGCCTCGCGCGGCGTCCAGCCCTGGTTGGCGTCCAGCCGGATGCGCACCTCGGGGCCGACCGCGCTGCGGACCGCGCGAACCCGGTCGAGGTCGCCCCGGGCGTCGGTGCCGACCTTCAGCTTGAGCACGGTGAAGCCCTCGGCCCGGCGCTGCGCGGCGGCCGCGGCCAGGTCCACCGCGTCACCGGCGGCCAGGGTGACGTCCGTCGGGACGCGCAGCGCGGTCCCACCGAGCAGCCGCACCAGGGGTACGCCGAGCCGCCGCGCGGCCAGGTCGTGCAGGGCGACGTCGACGGCCCCCTTGGCGGACTGGTTGCCGACCACCGCCCGGACCAGCTCGGCGCAGCGGGCGTTCAGGTCGTCGGCGTCCCGGCCGACGAGCCGGGGGGCGAGCAGGTCGCGGACGCACGCCTCGGCGCCGGCGATCGACGCCCCGGTGACCTGCCAGACCTGTGGGGCCTCGCCGAACCCGGACCGCCCGTCGGTGTCGACGACCTCGACGACCAGGGTGTCCACGGTGGCGGTGCGGCGCAGCGCGGTGACGAACGGGGTGTGTAAGGGGGCGGAGAGCCGGTGGGTGCGTACCGCGGCGATCGTCATGTGCGGCACCCTATACGCAGGTGGTCGACGACAGGGGAGGGTCGATGGTGGGACGGGACTGGGAGCTGGTGGGCGCGCCGAACGCCCGTGACCTGGGCGGACTGCCGGCGGCCGACGGGCGGCGGGTGCGGGCCGGGCGGCTGATCCGCACCGCCGCGCTGGGCCGGCTCACCGACGACGACCTGCCGCTGCTGGGCAAGCTGGCCCCCGCCTGCGTGGTGGACCTGCGGCACGGCGCCGAGCAGCAGGTCGCCCCGCCGGACCGCCTGGTCGGGGAGCCTCGGGTGGTGCACCTGCCGGTGTACGACCCGGCCCACCCGGTGTTCACCTACGTCTCGGCGGTGCTGCTCGGCCACGACCTGTCCGCGTACGACGAGCTGGCCCGGGAGGGCATGCCGGCGGCGATGTGCGCGATCTACCGGTGGTTCGTCACCGGGGAGTCGGCGCGGGTCGGGTTCGGGGCGGCGGTCCGGCTGGCCGCGGACGCGGGGAACCTGCCGCTGCTGTTCCACTGCTCGGCCGGGAAGGACCGCACCGGCTGGCTGTCGGTGGTGCTGCTGACCGCGCTGGGCGTGGACGAGGCGGCGATCCGGGCCGACTACCTGCGGCACAACGAGCTGACCGAGAGCCTGCGCGAGGTGCTGCTCGCCGCGATGACCCGCCAGCAGCCGGACCTGGACCCGGCGACCGCCCGGCCGCTGCTGGAGGTCCGGCCGGACTATCTGGACGCCGCATACGACGAGGTGCGCCGGGTGCACGGCTCGTTCGGGGCGTACCTGCGGGACGGGCTGGGGGTGGACGACGGGACGGTCGCCGCGCTGCGGGCGAACCTGCTGGAGTGAGGGCCGCGCGGCCGGGACGGCCCGCCGGCGCGGGGCGTCGACGGGCCGGCGGGCGTGCGGGTTCGGTCAGTCGACCAGGTCGTGCCGGGCGGCCCAGACCCGGGCGGAGACGTGGGCGATGAGCCGGCAGGCGTCGTCCTCGGCCTCCTCGCCGCTCGGGCCGCCGTCGGCCAGGTCGGTGGTGGTGCAGACGACCACCGCGTACGCCGGGGCGTCGGCCGGGAAGACCACCCCGGCCCCGTGCCGGACCCCGCGCACCCAGCCGTTCTTGTGCGCGATCCGGGTGCCCTCGGGCAGGCCGGCGGCGAGGTCCTCGCGGTGTTCCTGGGCGAAGAGCACGTCCAGCATGGCGGCGCAGGCGGCCGGGGTGGCGAGCGGGCCGGGCCGCTGCGCGCCCAGGGCCAGCGTGCCGAGCAGGGCGGCCAGGTCGGCGGCGGTGACCAGGTTGGTGATGCCGGCCTCGCGGGCGGCGAAGTCCTCGATGCCCCGGCCGGTGACGCTGTGCCGGGCTCCCGCGAGGCTCCACACCTCGGCGACCGCCGGCAGCCCGACCTGTCCGATGCAGATGTTGGTGGCCAGGTTGCTGGACCGGACGATCATCCGCTCGGCGAGCCAGCGCAGCGGCGCGGTGCCGCCGACCCGGTCCCAGACGGCGTCGTCGTTGTCGTAGTGCCGGGCGCAGCCGAAGCGGGGTGCGTCGGGCAACGCGGAGGCGAAGTCGTTGCGCACCGGGATCGGTGCGTCCAGGTCCAGCCGGCCGGCCTCGGCGGCCCGGTGCAGCGCCACCAGCACGCCGGCCTTCATGGTGCTCGCGGCGTAGTGGGTGGCGTCGGGCAGCCGGGTCCACGTCGGTCGCCCGCCCGGCCGTCCCACGTACGCGGAGACGGTGCCGGGCACCTTGTCCAGGTGCGCGTCGAGATCCTCCCAGGTCATGCCGGTGACCGTAGCGGATCATCGCGCTCGGCGGGGCAGCGGCGCGGGTGGTCGGCGGTCTAGCGTGCGGTCATGACGATCGCCGCGTACGACGCCATCGCCGACTGGTACGAGGACTACGTCACCACCACCGCCGTGGAGTACAGCGACCGGGTCCGGGCGTTGGTGGCGAAGCTGCTGGGCAGCGGCTCCGGCCGCTGCCTCGACCTGTGCTGCGGCACCGGCGCGCACGTCGCCGAGCTGCGCCGGCTGGGCTGGACCCCGGTCGGGGCGGACCTGTCCGCCGGTCAACTGCGCCACGCGCGGGACCGGCTGCCGGTGGTCCGCGCCGACGCCACCGCGCTGCCCCTGCGCGACGCCACCTTCCCGGCCGGGGTCTGTCTGCTCGCGCACACCGACATGCCGGACTACCCGGCGGCGATCGCCGAGGCGGCCCGGGTCCTGGCTCCGGGCGGGCGCCTGGTCCACCTGGGGGTGCACCCCTGCTACGTCGGCGGGTTCGCCGACCGGTCCGAGTCCGGGCGGGTCGTCGTCGACGGCGGCTACGCCGTGCGGGAGCGCACCTTCCGGTCCTGGAACTCCACCGGGGTGCGGGCCCGGGTGGGCGCCTGGCACCTGCCGCTGGCCGACCTGCTGAACGCCGTCACCGCCGCCGGCCTCGTCCCGACCCGGGTCGAGGAGTCCGGCCCCGGCCCCCTGCCCGACATCTTCGCTCTCCAGGCCGTCAAACCCACCTGACCCCGGCCCCACGCATCCCCACCTTCCCGGCTCGGGTGGATCATGAGGTCTGCGGCGGCTCCGGGGATCGGCATCGCCGGCGACCTCGTGCTCGACGGGATTCCCGGGGTGGACAGGCCGGAGCCCGGCGCCGCCGGGTGGGCGGGCCGGGCTCCGGTGGCCGGGTGGGTCAGCCGGCGTGCTTGCGGCGGGCGGCCGTGCGGGCGCGCTGGGTCTGGTCCAGCACGACCTTGCGGATCCGGACCGCGGCCGGGGTCACCTCGACGCACTCGTCCTCGCGGCAGAACTCGAGGGCCTGCTCCAGCGACAGCTTGCGCGGCGGGATCAGCTTCTCGGTCTCGTCCGCGGTCGACGACCGCATGTTGGTGAGCTTCTTCTCCTTGGTGATGTTGACGTCCATGTCGTCGGAGCGGGAGTTCTCGCCGACGATCATGCCCTCGTACACCTCGGTGCCCGGCTCGACGAAGAGCTGGCCGCGCTCCTGGAGGTTGGTCATCGCGAACGCGGTGACGCTGCCGGAGCGGTCGGCGACCAGCGAGCCGTTGTTGCGGGTGCGCAGCTCACCGAACCACGGCTCGTACGACTCGAAGACGTGGTGCAGGATGCCGGTGCCCCGGGTCTCGGTGAGGAACTCGGTGCGGAAGCCGATCAGGCCGCGCGCGGGGACCAGCCACTCCATCCGGATCCAGCCGGTGCCGTGATTCACCAGCTGCTCCATTCGGCCCTTGCGGGTGGCGAGGAGCTGGGTGATCGCACCCAGGTACTCCTCGGGGGCGTCGATGGTCAGCCGCTCGACCGGCTCGCAGGTCCGGCCGTCGATCTCCTTGGTGACCACCTGCGGCTTGCCGACGGTCAGCTCGTACTGCTCGCGGCGCATCTGCTCGACCAGGATGGCCAGCGCCAGCTCGCCGCGGCCCTGCACCTCCCAGGCGTCCGGCCGCTCGGTGGGCAGCACCCGCAGCGAGACGTTGCCGATCAGCTCCTTGTCGAGCCGGTCCTTGACCATGCGGGCGGTGACCTTGGCGCCCTTGACCCGGCCGACCAGCGGCGAGTTGTTGGTGCCGATGGTCATCGAGATGGCCGGCTCGTCCACGGTGATCAGCGGCAGCGGGGTCGGGTTCTCCGCGTCGGCGAGGGTCTCACCGATCATGATCTCCGGGATGCCGGCGACGGCGATGATGTCGCCCGGGCCGGCGGAGTCGGCCGGCTTGCGCTCCAGACCCTCGGTCATCAGCAGCTCGGAGATGCGGACCCGCTGGGTGCTGCCGTCGGTGCGGCACCAGGCCACGGTCTGGCCCTTGCTGATGGTGCCCTGCCGCACCCGGCACAGCGCCAGCCGGCCGAGGAACGGCGAGGCGTCCAGGTTGGTGACGTGCGCCTGCAGCGCCGCGTCCTCCTCGTACGCCGGCGGCGGGATGGTGTCCAGCAGGGTGCGGAACAGCGGCTCCAGGTTGTGGCTGTCGTCGGGCACCGCGCCGTCGGCCGGCTGGGTCAGCGAGGCGATGCCGTCGCGGGCGCAGGCGTAGACGATCGGGAAGTCGATCTGCTCCTCGTCGGCGTCCAGGTCGAGGAAGAGCTCGTAGGTGTCGTCCACGACCTCCTTGATCCGGGCGTCCGGACGGTCCACCTTGTTGATCACCAGGATGATCGGCAGCCGGGCGCGCAGCGCCTTGCGGAGCACGAACCGGGTCTGCGGCAGCGGGCCCTCGCTGGCGTCCACCAGCAGCACCACCCCGTCGACCATGGTCAGGCCGCGTTCGACCTCGCCGCCGAAGTCGGCGTGGCCGGGGGTGTCGATGATGTTGATGGTGACCGGCTCGGAGCCGTCCGCCGGCAGGTACCGCACGCCGGTGTTCTTGGCCAGGATGGTGATGCCCTTTTCCCGCTCGAGGTCCATCGAGTCCATGACCCGTTCGGTGACCTCACCGCGGGCGCCGTAGGCGCCGGCCTGCCGCAACATGGCGTCGACCAGGGTCGTCTTGCCGTGGTCGACGTGGGCGATGATGGCGACGTTGCGGAGGTCGGTGCGTAGCTGCATACCCTCCATACTCCTGTCTGCGGTTGCCGGGGGACGCCTCGGGGTCACCCCCGAGACGGCCCGGATCTCTGGTGGAACTGCTGTCCCGACCGGTCCGTCGGTTGGCATGCTGACCCCCGTGCGTGGGGTTCCGGATGCCTGACCTGCTGACGTGGCTGCAGGGTCTGCCGTCCCTGCTGATCTACCTGGTCGCCGCGATGATCGTCGCGGGGGAGACCGCGGTGATCTTCGGACTGCTGGTGCCGGGCGAGGCGACCCTGCTGCTGGTCGGGTTCCTAGCGTACGCGGGGACGCTACGGCTCGCCCCGACGCTGCTGGCCATGACGGCCGCCGCCGTGACAGGGGACACACTGGCCTTCCGTGCGGGCCGCCGGTACGGCCCCCGGCTGCGCGCCTCCGGCCTGGGCGCCCGGATCGGCGCCGAGCGGTGGCGGCGGGCCGACTCACTGCTCGACCGGCTGGGTGGCCGGGGCGTGCTGGTCGCCCGGTGGGTGGCCTTCGCCCGCACGCTGGCACCCCGGCTGGCCGGTGCGGCGGGCCTGCCGTACCGGAGGTTCGCGCCGTGGAACCTGGCCGGGGTGGTGAGCTGGGTGGTGGCCTCCGTGCTCGCCGGGTACGCCGCCGGCGAGTCGTACGACCAGGTCTCCCGGCTCCTCGGCCGGGCCACCGGCGCGGTGCTCGGGCTGCTGCTGTGCCTGCTCGGTGTGGTCCTGGTCGGGCGCTGGCTCGGCCGCAACCCCGACCCGGCGCGGGCGCTGGTCGCCCGGGCGGTCGACCTGCCCCCGCTGCGCTGGCTGCGCGCCCGGTACGGGGTGCTGTTCTTCCTGGTCGCCATGCGGGTCGGGCCGGCCTGGACGCTGCTGCTCAGCCTCGCCGCCGGCCTGTTGCTGCTCTTCGCCGCCGGACTGGCCGTCGCCGCGGTGCTGGAGGCGGTGGTCCGGCACAGCGGCCTCGGGGTGCTCGACGGCCTGGTCGCGGACTGGTTCGCCGCCCGGCGTACGCCCGGGGTGGTCGACGCGGCGCTGGCCGTCGCCTCGGTGCTGCGCGGGTCGTTCCTGATCGTCGCGGTGGCCGTCGTGGCGGCGGTGCTGGCCTGGCGGCACCGGCCCTGGCGGGCCGACCCGCTCAGCGTGGTCGGCACGGCGGGGGCGTTCGTGCCGCTGGTCGTGCTGGCCGTGGTCGCCGATCTGACCGGCCCGGACGCCACCCCGGAGGTGTTTCCCACCCAGAACGCGGTGGTGACGGCGAGTTTCGGCACGCTGGCCTGGCTGCTGTCGCGGGGGGCGCGCTGGCCGGGGGCGGTGGCGGTGTGGACCGGTGCCCTGGCGGGTGTGGTCGCCGTCGGCGGCGCCCGGCTCTACCTGGGCTGGAGCACGGCCAGCGGCACCGCCACCTCGATCCTGCTCGGGGCGGTCTGGATCACGGTGTTCGTGGTCGCCTGGGCCACCCGCGACCGGGCGGTCGGCCGGGAGGACCCGCTGGCCACGGCGGAGCCCGGCGAGGCGGGAAGGCCGGCGCGTCGGCCCTGGGCGGGGTCGCGGGTACCCCGGGACCCGGTTGATCCCTGCTAGGGTGCCGGCCGGACGACCACCGGGGAGGGGCGATGCGTCGAGGATTCGGCAGGTGGGCGACGGTGGCGGTAGCCGGACTGGTGCTGGCAGGTGCCGTCACGGCATGCGGAGGCGAGGAGCGGCCGGCCCGCGAGGTGGCGGTCGAACTGCCGACGGAGGCACCCGTCGAGGCACCCGCGGACGCGCCGACCGAGGACCCGCCGGCAGTCGCGGCGATGGGTGCCGCGCCCAGCGTCACGCCCAGCGCGAGCGCCAAGGCGAAGCCCAGGCCGAAGCCCACCCGGACGTCCTCCGGCCCGCTTGCGACCCCGAAGCCGCCGACCGAGACGAAGGTCCCGCCGTCCCCGCCGACGCCCGCCCCGAGCGGCTGCCAGCCCAGCTACCGGGGTACCCGGGCCACCCGCAGCCAGGTGAAGTCGGCGCTGTCCGACGCGGCCGCGAAGACGTACTGGCCGACCTCGGCGCCGGACATCAAGATCCCACTGACCCTGCTCAAGGCCACCGCCTGGCAGGAGAGCGGCTGGCAGTCCGACATCGTGGCCTGCGACGGCGGCATCGGGCTGATGCAGGTCATGCCGGCCACCGCGGACTGGATGAACCAGCGTTTCGGCGAGTCGTACGACATCGACGACTACCGGGACAACGCGTACCTGGGCGCCAACTACCTGGCCTGGCTGACCAAGTACATCGGTGACATGTACTTCGAGTCGGACTTCCGGCTGGATGCCTCGCTGTGCACCGCCGAGCTGAACTCCTGCCTGCTCAACGCGATCATCGCGGCGTACAACTACGGGCCGTACGCGGTGGCCCAGGAGGGCGAGCCGCTCACCATCCCGAATCCGCAGTACGTGCGCAACGTGCGGGCGCTGATGACCGAGTGCGAGTGCCTGAGCTTCTGAACCGACCGGGCCGGGCCCCGGGGACCACCGGGGCCCGGCCCGCCGGTCGGCTCAGTCGCGGGCGTTGACCGGCTCGGCGGTCGCCGAGCGCCGCCGAACCGCGACGTCCGGCTCGCGCCGGATCCGGCCCGGCCACCAGAACAGGTCGCCGAGCACGAACGCCAGCGCCGGCACCAGCACCGTGCGGACCAGCAGGGTGTCCAGCAGCACGCCGACGCAGACGATGATCCCGATCTGGGTGAGGGTGATCAGCGGGAGCACGCCGAGCACGGCGAAGACCGCCGCGAGCAGCACCCCGGCGCTGGTGATGACCCCACCGGTGACCCGCAGCGCGGAGAGCATGCCCTGCCGGGTGCCGCTGCCGCGGGCGTCCTCCCGGGCCCGGGTGACCAGGAAGATGTTGTAGTCCACGCCGAGGGCCACCAGGAACACGAAGGCGAGCAGCAGTACACCGCTGTCCAGCGCCGGGAAGTCCAGCACGTGGTCGAAGAGGAGCCAGGCCGCGCCGAGGCTGGCGAAGAACGACGCGATCACGGTGAGCACCAGCAGGACCGGGGCGACCAGGCCGCGCAGCAGCAGCACCAGCACCGCCCCGACGAGCAGCAGGATGATCGGCAGGATCAGCCACAGGTCCCTCGTGTTCGCCCGCTCGGCGTCGTAGCTGGCGGCGACCGTGCCGCCGACCACCGCGCCCCGCGGGGCGTCGGCGCCGGCGACCGCGGGCGGCGCGGAGTCCGGCACCGCGGCGACGGCGTCCCGCAGGGCCGCGACGGCGCGGTCGGCCGCAGCGGTGCCCGGTTCGGCCGTGAGCACGACGTCGACCTGGGCGACCCGCTCGCCGGCCGGGCCGGGCCGGGCCGAGGCGACCCCGTCGACCGCTCCGGCGGCGGCGGTGACGGCCTGCGCCGTGTCCGGGTTGGTGAGCACGGCCACCGGCTGGGTGGTCCCGGCCGGGAAGGCCCGGGCGAGGGTCTCCGCCCCGGCCACCGCCTCCGGCTTCTCCCGGAACTGCTCGGTCTCCGACAGCCCGGTGCGGATTCCCAGACCGCCCAGGGCCAGACCGGCGAGGAGCAGCGTGGCCAGCGCCGCGACCGGCGCCGGTCGGCGGATCACCGCCGCGCCCAGCCGACCCCAGAGCCGGCCCTCCCGCGCCGGTGCGCCGAGCCGGGGTACGAACGGCCAGAACAGCCCTCGGCCGAAGAGCACCAGCGCGGCGGGGAGCACGTAGAGCGCGGAGAGCATGGCGAACACGACGCCGGCGGCGCAGGCCACCGCGAGCGCCCGGTTGGTCTCCTGCTCGGACAGCAGCAGGGTGAGCACGCCGAGGACGACGGTGGAGCCGCTGGCCAGGATCGGCTCGGCGGTCCGGCGCAGGGCCGCGCTCATCGCGGTGAACCGGTCCTCCTCGCGGCGCAGCTCCTCGCGGTAGCGGGCGATCAACAGCAGGGCGTAGTCGGTGGCCGCGCCGAAGACGAGGACGCTGGCGATGCCGGTGACCTGGCCGTCCTGGAGGTGGATGCCGAGCGCCGGAACGATGGTGTCGACGGCGCGCAGGGTGACCTGCTCGGTCGCGGCGACCACGAGCAGCGGCACGACCCACAGGAACGGGCTGCGGTAGGTGACCAGGAGCAGCAGCGCCACCACGGCGGCGGTGACAGCGAGCAGGGTGACGTCGGCGCCCTCGAACACCTTGGTGAGGTCGGCGGTGAAGGCCGGCGCGCCGGTCACCTGCACGGTCAGCGCGTCGGGCAGGTCGGCCAGCGCGGCCCGGACCTGGGCGACCTCGTCGACCACGGCCTGCTGGCCACCGGCGGTGGACAGCGGTACGGCGACCAGCGCGACGGTGCCGTCGGGGGAGACCTGGGCCGGGGCGACCCTGCCGCCGGCGGCGAGCCGGCTCAGCGCGCCGGACGCGCCCTCCAGGGCGGACCGGTCGGCCGTGCTCAGCGGCGCCTGGTCGGCACGGCTGACCACGACCACAGCGGGTTCGACACCGCTGGATGGCAGCTGCTCCTGCAGGCGCTCCACCTGGGTGGACTGCCATTCGACGGAGAGGCCGGTGGCGGAGACGGGGTCGGGGTTGGCGGGCTCGGGTAGCCCGAACACGACGGCGCCGACGACGAGCGCGGCGGCCACGGTGAGCCAGGCGGCCAGCCGGCCCCGGGCGACGCGGGTGAACAGTGACATGGGTGGCCCTCAGGTGGTCGTAGCGGGGGTTATTCTCGGCAGACGAGTATCTCGACGGTCGAGATTATCGACGGAGGCTCTATGCTGCAACCGGACAACTCGCACAGGGGGCATCGACGAGACGTGGCAGCGCACGGCATGTACCGGCGGCGGGACGACCGACGCGGACAGATGATCGCGGACATCACCAACGACCTGCGTCGCTACTCGGTGGACGCGCAGCACATCGGGCACGCGTTCGCCGGCCTGCACGGGCTCAACGCCACCGACCTGCACGCGCTGATCGCCGTGATGGACGCCGAGCTGATCGGTGATCCGATCACCCCGGGCCGGCTGGGGGAGCGGCTGAACCTCTCATCCGGATCGGTGACCGCGCTCATCGACCGCCTCGAGCGGGCCGGCCACATCCGGCGCGACCGGGACACCGCCGACCGGCGCAAGGTCTTCCTGCACTACGCCGACCGGGGCGCCGAGCTGGCCCGCAGCTTCTTCGCCCCGCTCGGCCGGCGCACCGACGACGTGATGGCCCGGTACACCGACGAGGAGCTCGAGATCGTGCACCGGTTCATGACCGACATGGTGGTGTCCATGCGGGAGCACCGGGACGCCGTCCGCGCGGCCCGCGGCGAGCCGGCTAGGCGCGGGACCGCGGAGCCCGGCACCCCCGGACCCGTCGCGGACTGAACCCGTGGACCGCTTCGTCACCCGGCTCGCCGGCGCGGCGCTGCGCCTGCCCGCCGCCCGTGCCCGGCGGATCACGGTGACCCGCGACATCGCGGTCCGGGTTCGCGACGGCGTCCCGCTCCGCACCGACCACTACGCCCCCGACCTGCCGGACGCGCCCACCGTGCTGATCCGCACACCGTACGGGCGGGGTGGGCCGATGCGGCTGCTCGGGCGGCTGCTCGCCGAGCGCGGCTTCCACGTGGTGATCCAGTCCTGCCGGGGCACGTACGGCTCCGGCGGGGAGTTCGCCCCGCTGGTGCACGAACGCGACGACGGCCTGGACGCCCTGGACTGGCTGCGCCGGCAGCCCTGGTGGTCCGGGGCGTTCGGCATGTTCGGCGCCAGCTACCAGGGCTTCGTGCAGTGGGCGGTGGCCGCCGAGGCGGCCGACGAGCTGCGCGCGATGGTGGCGGTGGTGACCGCCTCGGCCACCCGCGACTCGACCTATGCGGGGGAGTCGTTCGCCCTGGACACCGTGCTCACCTGGACCGAACTGCTCCAGGCGCAGGCGGTCCCGTGGCTGGCCCGGCAGTGGGAGCTCAAGCGCGGGCAGCCGAGGCTGGTCCGGGCGCTGGCCCACCTGCCGCTCGCCGAGGCGGACCGGATCGCCACCGGCGTGACCGTGCCGTTCTTCCAGGAGTGGCTGCGGCACCACACCCCGGACGCCGACTACTGGCGGCTGCGGTGCTTCGGCGACCGGATCACCGAGGTGCGCGCCCCGGTGACGATGGTCGGCGGGTGGCAGGACATCTTCCTCCCCGCCCAGCTAGACGACTACGCCCGGCTGCGGGCGGCCGGCGCGCGGCCCCGGCTCACCGTCGGCCCGTGGACCCACGGCAGCCCCGGGCTCCTCGTGGCCGCCCTGCGGGAGGGCCTCGACTGGCTCGACGAGCATCTCGCCGGCCGCCCGGCGCGCCGCCGCGCCCCCGTTCGCGCGCACGTCGGCGGCACGGGTGGCGGCTGGCGGGACCTGCCCGACTGGCCGCCGCCGGCCGTGCCGACCCGGTGGCACCTGCACGCCGGGCGGGCACTCGACCCGGCCCCGCCGGCCGGCGCCCGGCCCGACCGGATCTGGTACGACCCCGCCGATCCCACGCCGTCGCTGGGTGGCCCGCTCCTGGTCGCCCAGCGGGCCGGGGCGGTGGACAACCGGCCGGTGGAGGCGCGGCCGGACGTGCTGACGTACACCAGCGCCCCGCTGGACGCGCCGGTGGAGGTGGTCGGCCCGGTACACGCCGAGATCCACGTCCGCAGTGAGCTGTCCTACCTGGACGTGTTCGTACGACTCTGCGACGTGGACCGCCGCGGCCGGTCGTGGAACGTCTGCGACGGGCTGGTCCGGGTGGCGCCCGGCCGGTTCGACGCGGACGCGGCCGGCGTGGTCCGGGTCCCGGTCACCCTCTGGCCCGCAGCCCACCGCTTCGCGCCCGGCCACCGGCTGCGTGTCCAGGTCTCCGGTGGCGCCCACCCGCGGTACGCCCGCAACCCGGGCACCGGTGAACCGCTCGGCACCGCGGTGACTCTGCGTGCCGGATGGCGTGAGGTGCTGCACGACCCGGGCCACCCTTCGGTCATTGTGCTCCCGGTGCTGCCGCCACCGTCCACAGCCGCCCCATAGTTCCAGATAGTGCCTCTGAGCTGGGCGATCCTTCGGCATGGCGGATACGCTCGGGGCAAGTGCCCGGCGCTGTGCACCGTCTCGGCCGGGGACGGTCCCGCATCGCATCCCCTTACGTGTCGTGACGGCCGCGTCCGGTTGCGAAGCGTCGAAAGGGGAACGCATGACGACCGCCCCGCAGAACCTGTTGGCCGTCCGCAGCCTGTTGCTCACCCATCTCAACGTCGACAAGAACACCGTCAGGGCCTCGGATCTCGAGCCCGGCGAGGTCGGCATCGTCGGCGACGCCAACCACCTCGGTGGCTACCACTGCGGCTCGGACCGGGTGGTGGCGCACGACTACTCGGTGGTGGAGTCGACCCGGGACTCCTCCGGGCTGACGCTCAACGCGTCCGCGCTGGACGTCGGCATGTTCAGCGTCGTCTCCGGTGGCCGGACCCATGACCTGCGTACCTTCTCGGTCTGGTTCGTCGCGCAGTGCGCCGCCGGCGCCGCCGACACCCGGGACATCCGGGAGATCATCTACAGCCCCGACGGGAAGACCGTGAAGCGGTGGGACCGGCTGGGCAAGCGCACCTCGGGCGACTCCAGCCACCTCACGCACACCCACTTCAGCTTCTTCCGCGACTCGACCAAGGTGGGCCGCGACCAGACGCCGCTGTTCCGCCGCTACCTGACCACCATCGGACTGATCGAGGAGGCCGACATGACGCCGGAGCAGGACGCGCGGCTCAAGCACATCGAGACCATGCTGACCAGGCCCGACGGCCGGGAGACGGTCGGCATGCTGTATCTGCGCCTGGCCGTCGGCAAGGACGACATGCCGGACGCGAAGCCGGTCACCCACCCGACCCTGACCAGCCTCGGCGGGCAGCTCGCCGCCCTGCGCGCCGACATCGCCGCGCTGGCGGCCAAGGACCTTGTCAACGAGCAGGAGGTCGCCGCGCAGGTGGCGCCGGCGGTGCTGGCGGTGCTCACCCCCGAGGCGATCGCCGGGGCGATCCCGCCGCAGATCGCGAAGGACGTCGCCGACGAGATCGCCCGGCGGATGGTGGCCTGACCGGGTCGGCCGGGCGGTGTCCGGGCGGCGCCGCCCGGCCGACCCGAGGAATTCGCAAATACTATTGCGCAAGGCTTCTTGCGAATGTCAGGCTGTCGGCATGACCGACCGCGACGTCCGACACGTCACCGACTCCCGCGTCCTCGCGGCGCTCGCCCACCCGTTGCGCCGCCGCCTCATGGACGTCCTCAAGGTGTACGGCCCGGCCACCGTCGGGCTGCTCGCCGAGCGGACCGGCCAGGCCCCGGCCAACGTCAGCCACCACCTCAAGATGCTGGCCGCCGCCGATCTGGTGGCGGAGGCGCCCGACCTGGCCCGGGACCGCCGGGAGCGGTGGTGGCGGCTGCGCGACCGCGGGGTGCGCTGGTCCAACGCGGACTTCGACAGCGATCCCGCCGGTCGGGCCGTGGCCGACGCCGCCAGCTCGCTCAACCTGGACCGGCATGTCGCCCTGGTCCGCGCCTGGCACGCCGCCGGCGACGACGCCCACGCGGCCTGGGGCGAGGGGCCGTTCAGCACCGACAAGTGGCTGCACCTCACCCCGGAGGAGCTGGAACAGCTCGGCCACGAGGTGATCGAGCTGTTCGCCCGCTGGGCGGACCGCGCCGTGCCGGACGACGGGCACCGGCGCGAGCCGGTGTTCCTGTTCGCCCACGGCGTCCCGGCGCAGCCGTGACCACGCTGGCCCGCACGCCCGCGCCCGCGCGGCGTGGCGGCCTGCTCCGGCACCGCGACTTCCGGCTGCTCTGGGTCGGACAGACGGTCAGCGCGGTCGGCAGCAACGTGACCGCCGTGGCGCTGCCCCTGGTCGCGGTGGCCGCGCTCGACGCGAGCACCTTCCAGGTCGCGGTGCTCACCGCCGCCGCCTGGCTGCCCTGGTTGCTGGTCGGCCTGCCCGCCGGCGCCTGGGTCGACCGGGTCCGCCGTCGCCCCGTGATGATCGCCTGCGACCTGGTCAGCGCGGCGCTGTTCCTCAGCGTCCCGGCCACCGCCCTGCTCGGCCTGCTCACCGTCGGCCAGCTCCTGGTCGTGGCGCTCGGCGCCGGCCTGGCCCGGGTCTTCTTCGAGACCGCCCACCAGGTGTACCTGCCGGTCCTGCTACGGCCCGAGGAGGTGCCCGAGGGGAACGCGAAGCTGCACGCCACGGAGACCGCCAGCTACCTCGTCGGCCCGGGGCTCGCCGGCCTGATCGCCCAGCTCGCCGGTGCGGTGACCGCGGTGCTGGTCGACGCGCTCAGCTTCCTGGTCTCCGCCCTGTGCCTCGGCCGTATCCGGGCCGCCGAACCCCGGCCGGGCCCTCCCGACGGACCCGTCTCGCTGCGCCGCGAGGTCCTCGACGGGCTGCGGTTCGTGGTCCGGGACCCGTACCTGCGGGTGCTGACCGTGTTCGGGGCGGCCAGCAACATCGGACTCAGCGGCTACCAGGCGGTCCTGGTGGTCTTCCTGGTCAGGTCGGCGCAGCTGCCGGCCGGCCTGGTCGGCCTGCTGATCGGACTGGCCAGTGTGGGTGGGCTCGTCGGCGCGGGCCTGGCCACCGTGCTGGCCCGTCGCCTCGGCACCGCCCGGGCGCTCCTGCTCGCCGCCCTGCTCACCGGGCCGCCCGCCCTGCTCATCCCGCTCGCCGGTCCGGGTTCGCGGGTGGCCTGGCTGGTGCTCGGCGGGGCCCTGGTCAGCTTCGGGGTCGCCGTGGGAAACGTGATCAAGGGCAGCTTCCGGCAGACGTACACCCCACTCCGGCTGCTCGGGCGGGTGACGGTGAGCATGCAACTGCTGAACTACGGCACCATCCCCGTCGCGGCGGTGGCGGCCGGGGCACTGGGTGCCGCGTGGGGGCCGGCCGGGGCGATCCGCCTGATGACCGCCTGGCTGGCGCTCAGCCCGCTGATCCTGCTGGTCGGGCCGCTGCGGCGGCGGCGCGACCTGCCGGCGACGGCGGCCTGAGGATGCACTGCGACGGCGGTCGGGTCCCGACCGCCGTCGCCGGCACGGAGCTACATCGGACGGACGTTGTCCGCCTGCGGGCCCTTCTGCCCCTGGGTCACCTCGAACTCGACCTTCTGGCCCTCGTTCAGCTCGCGGTAGCCACCCGTCTGGATCGCCGAGTAGTGGACGAACACGTCCGGCCCCCCGCCGTCCTGCTCGATGAAGCCGAAGCCCTTTTCAGAGTTGAACCATTTGACCGTGCCGGTTGCCATGCGTCTCTCCCTGTTCAAAGCGGGTGAGCACCGGCTGCGGCCGATGATCGCCCTGTACCTTCCCGACAGTAACCGGCCGAACCGGGATCTGCTGCCGGAAGTGCCGTCGTGCCCTCTCGAATACTGCTGACCGGTAAAAAGGCCCCGGGTCGGGCCGGAGCGGGGCATGCTTGCGCCGGTGAGGGGATACACGGCGCTGTCCGACCTGGAGCAGGAGATCGCCGAGCCCGGCGGGGGGCCGGACCGGCTCCGGCTGGTCGCCACGCCGTTCGTGCCCGAGGTGCGGCTGCACCTGGCCGAGGACGCGATCCTCTGGTGGGCCCGGATGGAGGCCGCGGCCGGCCGGTCCCTGCCGCCGCCGTACTGGGCCTCGGTCTGGGCCGGCGGCCAGGCGCTCGCCCGTCACCTGCTGGACCACCCCGAGCTGGCCGCCGGCCGGCAGGTGCTCGACCTGGCCAGCGGGTCCGGGCTGGTGGCCATCGCCGCCGCGCTCGCCGGGGCCGACCGGGTGGCCGCCAACGACGTCGACCCGTACGCCGTCGCCGCGGTCACGGTCAACGCGCGGGCCAACCGGGTGACCGTGGCGGCCACCGGCGGCGACCTGCTCGACGGCACGGTCAGCGCCGACCTGCTGGTGGCCGGGGACGTCCTCTACGACGCCGAACTGGCCGGGCGGGTGCTGCCGTTCCTGCAACGGGCCGTCGAGCGGGGCGTCGAGGTGCTGGTCGGCGACCCGGACCGGGGACACCTGCCACCCGACCGGCTGGAGGTGGTGGCCAGCTACCCGGTGCCCACCACCGAGCCCTCCGTCGACTCCCCGGTACGCCGGGTCCACGTGCTGCGTCCACGCTGAGCGACCGCCGGGTGAGGGCCCACCCCTAGACACGATCAGGGTCGGATAGGGGATCGAGCCCGATGCGTCCGGCGAGCCGGCAACCGTAGCGTACGCACCATGACGGATCTGCTGGCTCAGGTCGGCGAGCTGCCCACCGCCTGCCTCATGGCGGTGCTCGGTGTGGTCATGCTCGCCGACGCCGTACCCCTGCTCGGGGTGCTGGTGCCCGGCGACGCCGCGGTCCTCGCGGTGGTCGCGACGGGCCGGCCGGCGACCGGGATCGCCGCCGTGGCGGCGGTGGTGTCCGGCTGTCTGGCCGGATGGTCGCTGAGCTTCCTGGCCGGCCGGCGCTGGGGCGCGTCGCTGCGGGGTAGCCGGCTCGGCGGTTGGATCGGCGAATCACGGTGGGCCGCGGCGGAGGCGATACTGCGCCGCGGCGGCGGGCGGATGGTGCTGGTCGCGCCGTTCCTACCGGTGCTCAACGCGCTGCTGCCGCTGGCCGCGGGCGGCCTGCGCATGTCGTACCGGAGGTTCCTCGCCGCGGCGGCGGTCGGGGCGACGCTCTGGGCCGGCCTCTACGTGGTCCTCGGCACCGCGGCCCGGGCGTTGACCGCCCTGCTGCCCGGGGCGCCCAGCCCGGCACTGCTCACCATGGCGGTGGGGCTGCTGCTGGCCGCGCCCGTGCTGGTCGGCACGCGGCGCCGGCTGCGGGCGCTGACCGCGCCCGACACCTCGGGCTGAGCTCCGCCTCGCCGGGCGTGGACCGGTGGTCGCGCGCCCGGCGAGCCAGGAGGTCACCAGCCGCGGGCCCGCCACTGCGGCAACGCGGGGCGCTCGGCGCCCAGGGTGCTGTCCTTGCCGTGCCCCGGGTAGAACCAGGTCTCGTCGGGCAGCCGGTCGAAGAGCTTCTGCTCGACGTCGTCGACGAGTTGCGTGAACCGCTCCGGGTCCTGGTGCGTGTTGCCCACCCCGCCGGGGAAGAGCGAGTCGCCGGTGAACAGGTGCGGTACGCCGGACGGGTCGCGGTGGAGCAGCGCTATCGAGCCCGGCGTGTGTCCCCTGAGGTGGATCACCTCCAGGGCGCAGTCCCCGACCTTGACGGTGTCCCCCTCGTGCAGCGGCTCAACGTCGATCGGCAGCCCCTCGGCGTCGTCGGCGTGCACCAGCGGGCGGGCGCCGGTCTTGGCGACCACCTCCTCCAAGGCCACCCAGTGGTCCATGTGCCGGTGGGTGGTGACCACCGCGGCCAGCCCGCCCTCGCCGATCAGGTCGAGCAGCCGGGGCGCCTCGTTCGCGGCGTCGATCAACACCTGCTCGCCGGTCGTGCGGCAGCGCAGCAGGTAGGCGTTGTTGTCCATCGGACCCACCGACACCTTGGTGATGGTGAGCCGGTCGAGGTCGCGGACGTCCGGCGCACCGCCGGGCGTGACGTCTCCGGTGTAGGTCATGAGACTTCTATATCCATTCCGGTGGGGTGGGCAGCGGACCGTCGGGGGTGACCGTGAGCACCTCGCCCCCGCTGCGGCCGATCAGCCAGGCGGCGAGTTCCGGCGCGGAGCCGGTGACCATGGGCGCCCCCTCGGGGTCGCCCACGACGAGTTCGTGCCGGACCCCGTCGAAGCGCAGCACCATGGCGGGTGCGTCCGGGTTGTCGGCGAGCCCGGTCGCCACCTCGTGCAGCAGCCGCTGGGCGAACGCCTCCGGCCAGCCGGCCGGGCGGTAGCCGGCGGCGAGGTCGACGTGGTGCACCTCGATCTCCCGCAGCCGGCCCCAGACCAGGGTCGCGGCCGGCCACGGGCCACGCCGAGCCTGGACGGTGGCCGCCCAGGCCTCCACCGGCATCGCCTCGACCGCCGCCGCGAACCGCTCCGAGCTGCGGCGCAGGTCGTCGAGGAGGTCAGCCGGGCCGCGGTCGGCACCGGCTTCGATGTCGGCGGCCCGGGCCTCCGGGCTGGCGTACATCGGGATCGGCTCGCCGGTGCGGGCGGCGGTGAGCAGGTTAACGAAGCCGTCGGCATTGCGGGCCAGGTGGGTGAGCACGTGCCCCCGGGTCCAGCCCGGCAGCAGCGACGGGCCGGCCACTTCCGCGGCCCCGAAGCCGGCCACGGTACCCAGGAGTTGGGCCATGGCGTCGTCGACCGCGCCGGTCAGCAACAGCGGATCACTCGTCACGGCGCCATCCCGGCCGCGGCTGCGGGGCTCGCAGGATCGGCTCACTCCTCGCGCTCACGGTGCCACCTCGGTTCGCGGCTGCGGGGCTCGCAGGATCGGCTCACTCCTCGCGCTCACGAACCGACCCTAGCGGTACCGTGCCGCCGCGTCGCCGGGGAAATCGCTTTCGGCGCGTCGGCGCGCCCCCTACCGTCGGCCTCGAACGCGGCACCGGAAGTCGGAGCGGAGGTGGTGAGCATGCCGGTCGTAGCACGCGTGTTCCGCCATGAACCCCCTCGACACCGATGAGGACACCATGACCATCGACCTGACCGCCCTCGGCTGGGACGCCGATCGGGCGGCACAACTACGACGACGTACCGATCACCGACCGGGCCGGGTGGCCCGCGTCGATCGCGGGATCTGCACCGTCCTCCGTACGGAGGGGCCGATCCGCGCCACCCTGGGCGGCGCGGTGCTGGCCGCTGCCGCCCGCGACCTGACCGCGCTGCCCTGCGCCGGCGACTGGGTGCTGCTGGCGAGCTGGCCGGACGGGCCGGTCACCGTCGAGGCGGTGCTGCCCCGGCGCACCGCGCTGGTGCGCCGGACCGCCGGCAAGGACGCCAGCGGCCAGGTGCTCGCCGCCAACCTCGACGCCGCCGCGGTGGTGGAACCGGTCCACCCCGAGCCGGACGCGGCCCGGATCGAGCGGCTGCTCTCCCTGGCCCACGAGTCCGGCGCCGAACCGCTGATCGTGCTCACCAAGGCGGACCTGGCCGCCGACCCGGAGGCGATCGCCCGGCAGCTCGCCGCGCTCGCCCCCGGGGTGCCCGTGCTGCCGGTCAGTGCCGAGCGGGGCACCGGGCTGGATCCGCTGCGTCGGCACGTCGCGCCCGGGCGCACCCTCGGCCTGCTCGGGCCCTCCGGCGCGGGCAAGTCGAGCCTGACCAACGCGCTCGCCGGGGCGGAGGTGATGCGTACCCAGGCGATCCGGCGGGTGGACGGCAAGGGGCGGCACACCACCACCTGGCGGGCGCTGGTGCCGATCCCGGGCGGTGGCGCGGTGCTGGACACCCCCGGGGTCCGGGCGGTCGGTCTGCTGGACGGCTCGGCCGGCCTGGACCGGGCCTTCGCCGACATCGCCGAGCTCGCCACCGGTTGCCGGTACGCCGACTGCGCGCACGACGCCGAGCCGGCCTGCGCGGTGCGCGAGGCGCTGGAGAGCGGCGAGCTGCCGGTCCGGCGCTGGGAGAACTGGCGCCGGCTCCAGCGGGAGGTGGCGTACGAGAGCCGCCGCCGGGAGACCCGGCTCGCCGCCCAGCGGCGGGGGAGCTGGCGGGGGCAGCGGCGGCGGACCGCGCGTCCGACGCCACCGCCCGGTCCCGGGGGATTCTGACCACGCCGGTGCGAGACGGTCGGGCGGGGCGCGACGCGTTCCGCCCGACCGTGCTGAGCTGGGGGAATGTGTGCGCGACGGAGTTTGTCGTACCTCAGGGCTAGAGTTGCCCCGGCGTGTTCTGCGCGCCTCGACAACCCTCAAAAAGCCGCTCAGACCACGCTCCGAGCGGACAGATCCGCCTCACATTTCGTCTTCCGGGAGCACAGGCACGTGGCCGACCGACTGATCATCCGTGGCGCGCGCGAGCACAACCTGCGTGACGTCAGTCTCGACCTGCCCCGGGACGCCCTGATCGTCTTCACCGGGCTCTCCGGGTCGGGCAAGTCGAGCCTGGCCTTCGACACCATCTTCGCCGAGGGACAGCGGCGCTACGTCGAGTCGCTGTCGTCGTACGCCCGGCAGTTCCTCGGCCAGATGGACAAGCCCGACGTCGACTTCATCGAGGGCCTCAGCCCGGCGGTCTCCATCGACCAGAAGTCCACCTCGCGCAACCCGCGCTCGACGGTCGGCACGATCACCGAGGTCTACGACTACCTCCGCCTGCTCTTCGCCCGCATCGGCGAGCCGCACTGCCCGATCTGCGGGGAGCGGATCTCCCGGCAGAGCCCGCAGCAGATCGTCGACCGGGTCCTCGCCATGGCCGAGGGCACCCGGTTCATGGTGCTCGCGCCGGTGGTGCGCGGGCGAAAGGGCGAGTACGTCGACCTGTTCGCCGAGCTCCAGGCCAAGGGCTACGCCCGCGCCCGGGTCGACGGCGTGGTGCACCCGCTGACCGAGCCGCCGAAGCTCAAGAAGCAGGAGAAGCACACCATCGAGGTCGTCATCGACCGGCTCAGCGTCAAGCCCAGCGCCAAGCAGCGGCTGACCGACTCGGTCGAGGCGGCGCTGGGCCTTTCCAGCGGCCTGGTGCTGCTGGACTTCGTCGACCTGCCCGAGGACGACCCGGGCCGCGAGCGCCGCTACTCGGAGCACCTGGCCTGCCCGAACGACCACCCCCTCGCGATCGAGGACCTGGAGCCCCGGGTCTTCTCCTTCAACGCCCCGTACGGCGCCTGCCCCGAGTGCACCGGCCTGGGCACGAAGAAGGAGGTCGACCCGGAGCTGGTCATCCCGGACCCGGAGCGCACCCTGCGCGAGGGCGCCATCCAGCCCTGGGCCACCGGCCACAACCTGGAATACTTCCTGCGCCTGCTGGAGGCGCTCGGCGAGGCCGAGCACTTCGATCTCGACACCCCGTGGCGCAAGCTGCCGTCGCGGGCGCAGAAGACGATCCTGCACGGCTCCGACGACCAGGTGCACGTCCGCTACCGCAACAAGTACGGCCGCGAGCGCTCCTACTACACCGGCTTCGAGGGCGTGGTGCAGTGGATCGAGCGGCGGCACTCGGACACCGAGTCGGAGTGGTCGCGGGACAAGTACGAGGGCTACATGCGGGACGTGCCCTGCGCGGCCTGCGGCGGCGCCCGGCTCAAGCCCGAGGTGCTCGCCGTCACCCTGGCCGGCAAGAGCATCGCCGAGGTCTGCAACCTCTCCGTCGGCGAGGCGGCCGACCTGCTCGCCGGCATCGAGCTGACCGACCGGCAGAAGATGATCGCCGAGCGGGTACTCAAGGAGATCAACGCCCGGCTGAAGTTCCTGCTCGACGTCGGGCTGGACTACCTCTCCCTGGACCGCCCGGCGGGCACCCTCTCCGGCGGCGAGGCGCAGCGCATCCGGCTCGCCACGCAGATCGGCTCCGGCCTGGTGGGCGTCCTGTATGTGCTCGACGAGCCGTCCATCGGCCTGCACCAGCGGGACAACCACCGGCTGATCGAGACCCTGCTGCGGCTGCGCGGGCTGGGCAACACACTGATCGTGGTCGAGCACGACGAGGACACCATCCGGGTCGCCGACTGGATCGTCGACATCGGCCCGGGCGCGGGCGAGCACGGCGGCCGGATCGTGCACAGCGGCTCGGTGCCCGCCCTGCTGGAGAACACCGAGTCGGTCACCGGGGCGTACCTGGCGGGGCGCAAGGCCATCCCGACGCCGGCTGGCCGGCGGCCGCAGACCCCCGGCCGGGAGCTGGTGGTGCACGGCGCGCGCGAGCACAACCTGCGCAACCTCACCGTGAGCTTCCCGCTCGGCCAGCTCATCGCGGTCACCGGGGTCAGCGGCTCCGGCAAGTCGACGCTGGTCAACGACATCCTCTACACGGTGCTGGCCAACCAGATCAACGGCGCCCGGCTGGTCCCCGGCCGGCACACCCGGATCGGCGGACTGGAGCACGTCGACAAGGTCGTCGGCGTCGACCAGTCGCCGATCGGGCGTACCCCGCGGTCGAACCCGGCCACCTACACCGGGGTGTGGGACCACATCCGCAAGCTCTTCGCCGAGACCACCGAGGCCAAGGTCCGGGGGTACGGTCCCGGCCGGTTCTCGTTCAACGTCAAGGGCGGGCGCTGTGAGGCGTGCTCCGGCGACGGCACCATCAAGATCGAGATGAACTTCCTCCCGGACGTCTACGTCCCGTGCGAGGTGTGCAAGGGCGCCCGGTACAACCGGGAGACCCTGGAGGTGCACTACAAGGGCAAGACGGTCGCCGAGGTGCTGGACATGCCGATCGAGGAGACGGCCGAGTTCTTCTCCGCCATCCCGGCCATCCACCGCCACCTCAAGACCCTGGTCGACGTCGGCCTCGGGTACGTCCGGCTGGGCCAGCCCGCCCCGACCCTGTCCGGTGGCGAGGCGCAGCGCGTCAAGCTCGCCTCCGAGCTGCAGAAGCGCTCCACCGGGCGGACGGTCTACGTGCTCGACGAGCCCACCACCGGCCTGCACTTCGAGGACATCCGCAAGCTGCTGATGGTGCTCGAAGGGCTGGTCGACAAGGGCAACACCGTGATCACCATCGAGCACAACCTCGACGTGATCAAGACGGCCGACTGGATCATCGACATGGGTCCGGAGGGCGGCCACCGGGGCGGCACGGTCCTGGCGACCGGCACCCCGGAGGAGGTCGCGGAGGTGCCCGAGAGCCACACCGGCCAGTTCCTGCGGCCGATGCTCAAGCTCGACGGGGAGGCGAAGGGGGCCGCCGCCGCCACCTCGCGGGCCGCCAAGGCCAACGGCACCACCCGGTCGCGGAGCAGCCGCAAGGTTCCCGCCGGGGCACGCTGACCCGGGCGTACGACGGGCGGGCCGGGACACCGACCCGCCCGTTTTACATACCCATTTCGTGACGCGTCAGTATGAACCGTACGGAACAGTGTTGCGTGTCCACCAGTGTGACCGTAGATCATGACAGGCGGCGGCAGCCGAGAGAAAGGCCGGACATGAGTGATGACCAGGAGTTGACCGAGCCGGGTACGCGGACCCGCCGGACCCTGCTCGCGGGCGCTGGCGCGGTCGGCGCGGCGATCGTGCTGGCCGCCTGCGGCAGCGACGACGACCAGGGCCCGGGCAACTCCGCGCCGACCAGCGGCGGCCCCGGCGCGACCGGCGCCGGCGACGCCGAGGGCGGCAACCGGGACAGCACTGGCCCGCTGGCCCGGACCACCGACATCCCGGTCGGTGGCGGTGCGGTGTTCGCCAGCAAGGGTGTGGTGATCACCCAGCCGGCGGCCGGCGAGTTCAAGGGCTTCGACCCGATCTGCACCCACCAGGGCTGCCCGGTGTCGAACGTCGACGGCGGCACCATCAACTGCACCTGCCACGGCAGCCGGTTCTCGATCGCCGACGGCTCGGTCAAGCAGGGCCCGGCCACCAGGCCGCTGCCGTCGAAGAACATCAAGGTCACCGGGGAACAGATCACCCTGGCCTGACCGGTCCCGGG
>NZ_JBJZOG010000054.1:0-47279 GCF_047200535.1 Micromonospora mangrovicola
CGCGCCGCCCGACCGGGCGTGCGGGTGCTGGTCCAGGCGGTGCCGATCGCCCCGCGGATGGTGCTGTTCGGCGCCACCGCCGTCGCCGCCGCGCTCAGCCGGATCGGCGGCGGGCTCGGCTACCACGTCACCGTCTGCGACCCACGGCCGGCGTTCACCACCACCCACCGGTTCCCGGACGCGCACGAGGTCCACCGGGCCTGGCCGCACCGCTGGCTGGCCGACACCCCGGTCGACCCGGCCACGGTGCTCTGCCTGCTCGGCCACGACCCGCGGTACGAGATTCCGCTGCTGCGGAGACCGCGCTGGCGATCGCCGCGGAGGTGGTGGCCCGGCGCAACGGCGGCAGCGGCCGGGCGCTGCACAGCCGGCACGGCCCGATCCACCGCGGCGCGGACCGCGACCGTCGGCCGGCGGCGTCGCTGCGATGACGGTCGCCGGGCTGCTGCTCGCCGCCGGGGCCGGACGTCGGCTCGGCCGCCCCAAGGCGCTGGTCGAACTGGACGGAGAACCCCTCGTTCGTCGGGCGGTACGCCTGCTCCGCGCGGGCGGCTGCCCCCTGGTGCACGTCGTGGCCGGCGCGGGCGCCGACGTGCTGCCCGAGCTACCCGGGGCGGTGCTGGTCGCCAACCCGCGCTGGCGGGAGGGACTGGGCACCTCGCTCCGCCGCGGCCTGGCATCGTTGCCCGGGCACGTCGACGCCGCCGTGGTGGTGCTCGTCGACCAGCCGGCGTTGGATCCGGCGGCGGTGCGCCGGGTGTGCGCCGCGCACACGGCCGGCGCGCCGGTCGCGGTCGCCACCTACGCCGGGCGGATCGGGCATCCCGTGCTGCTGAGCCGCGCCACGTGGTCGCTGCTCGCGCCGTACGCGACGGGTGACCGCGGGGCTCGGGACTTCCTGCGGGCCCGGGCCGACCTGGTGACCAGGATGCCCTGCGACGGCGCCGGTTCGCCCGCCGACCTCGACACCCCGGCCGACCTGGCCCGGGCCATCGCCCGGACTGCCGGTGGCGGCGCGGACGATCGGGTGGCGGCCCGTCGTCACCAGGAGTGGCGCAACGGCAGGCCGAGGTAGGCGGCGTAGCCGGCCAGCGCCGATCGGACCCGGGACCGGAGCGCGGCGTCGAACGGGGTCAGCTGCCGCACGGTCACCGTGACGGCGGATTTCCCCACCGTCCGCTTCCAGGTGCCGACGACCCGGCCGGCGCGCACCACGGTGGACTGGAACACCCCGTTGTTGCCGGGAACCACGGCGGTGGCGTGCGCCGGGTCGAGCATCAGCGTGCGGTCCTTGAAGCCGAGCAGGTACTCGTCGAAGCCGGGCAGCGTGTGCAGGTCGTCGACCGGCGTGCGGGGCGCGTCGAGCAGCGCCGCGTCGACCAGCGCCTCGGAGCCGTCCACGGTCACCGGGGCGAGGGCGTCGCCGGCCACCGCGAGGCCGCGCCGGGCGTCGGTGACGGTCAGCCCGGACCACCGGGCCAGGTCGTGCGGGCCGACCGGACCGTGGCTGCGCACGTAGCGCAGGGCGAGCAGGCCGAGCGCCTCGTCCCGGTCGGGCCGGCGCGGGTCGGGCACCCACTCGTCGAGCAGGGCGAACGTCTGCTCCTTGCCGACCTGCGGGGCGATGCAGGTGACGCCGCGCTGGCTCGCGTACCAGAGCAGGTGGTAGCCGCGTTGCCCGGCGGTGTCGAGGCCGGCGGCGCCGAGCGCGGCCAGACACTCGGCGCGGGTGAGCCGGCCGCCGCCGGCCAGCGCGGTGCCCAGCACGTCGGCCGCGCGGTCCGCGTCGTCCTCGTCGAGGCCGAGCTGCGCCCGGCGGGCCGCCGCGCCGGCCAGGGCGCGGATCCCGGTCACCGCCAGCATCCAGTGGGCGTCGCGGGACGGCACCAGGTGGACCGTGCCGCGCATCGGCCAGGTCCGCAGCGCCTCGCGCCGCTCCAGCGCCGCGCGCACGTCGGCCTGGCTGCGGCCGGGCAGCCGTACGCCGAGCGACCACTCGCCGCTCGCCGCATCCTGGGCCTGCATGGCGCCGAACCACTTCACCACCTCGGCCACGCCCTGCGGGCGGGCCACCGGGTGCGGGCGCAGCAACAGGCTGGTCATGCGCAGCGCCAGCGCCTCGGCGCCGGTGAGCCGTACCGGCACGGCCGCCTCCCGTCGATCGTGGACGGCCAGCATAGGCGGCCGGGCCGACATGTCGCGCCGGGTGCGGGCGGGTGGGGGCCACCCACCCGCCCGGGGCGTCACCGGCCGCGGCGTACCCGCTCCGGTACGTCCGCGTCGACGAGTTCCCGGCGGACCTGCGCGTGTGCCGGTCGCTCCTCGACGATCTCGTCCCGGGCGAGCCGGACCCGCTCGACCGGGACGCGTTCCTTGACCACGACCGGACGCTCGGCGTAGAGGACCATGTCGCGCTGGTCCTCGCCGAGACCGGTGGGCACGTCGCGCGGCTGGGTGACCGGTTCGTGCACCACGGTCACCTCGTCGTGCTCGACGGGCACCGTGGCGTGCACGTTCTCGGTCACCACACGCCTGCGCAGCCGGGCGGTGCCGACCGGCTCCCGGGTGGTGCCGAACCGCGCCCGCTCCTCGGACCGGACCAGCTCCGGCGGACCGGTCGCCCGCGGTGGCGGCCGCTGCGGCTGCCGGACCGCGCCCTGTCCGGGCAACTGGTAGTGCCGGTAGAGCAGGGTGAGTTGATCGACGCCGAGGGGTTGGTCGGTGCCGCTCTCCACGGCGGGGGCGCCCCGCACGGTCGCCCGGTCGTACGGCAGCCGCACCCGGCCTTCCTGCAGCCGGGCGGCGTGCAGCGGGGCCATCGATTCGTCGCGGGCCGTGCCGCCGGTCCGCACGCTGACCCAGGTGGGCTCGCCGGCGGCGTCGGCCCAGACCTGGTCCACGCTGCCGATCCTCGCTCCCGAGCGGTCCTGGACGTCCTGCCCGTACAGCGATCGGACCTGCTGTTCGGTCAGCCGCATGGGTTCGTCCTTCCTCTCGCGGGTCACCGAGAGGATCCCCGAGCGGGTGGACGGCATGCCGGAGAAATCGGGCGAATAGGAGGAGCGGCAGGAGAGCCCACCCCTGATCGCGCTACGCCAGCCATGTCGCCGGCGGAGCGCGATCCCCCGTTCAGGTTCCCGGTGCGGGGCGGCGGCCTTCGCCGGCACCGGTGCGAACAGGATCCCCGGTGCCGGGATCGCGGGAGCCGGTTGACCGTGGAACTTGCGCAAATCTTGAGCCATGGCAAGTGATCGACGGTGGTAAACGGACGCCTGCCCCCACCCGCCGTTTGACGCCGCAACCAACGGGTAGTCGGCCGAGCTGACCCCAAGCGAGGAGGAAACGGCTGATGGATGGCCAGGTCAAGTGCGCGGTGATCTACTACAGCGCGACCGGTATCACCTACCAGATGGCGCAGTCGGCGTGCGAGGCAGCCGGTGAGGCGGGTGCCGAGGTGCGCCTGCGCAAGGTGCGTGAGCTGGCGCCCGACGAGGCGATCCGCTCGAATTCGGGCTGGCAGGCCCACCGGCTGGAGACGCAGGACGTGATGGAGGCCGAGCCGGACGACCTGTCCTGGGCCGACGTGGTGCTGATGGGCTCACCCACCCGCTACGGGATGATCGCCGCGCAGCTCAAGCAGTTCATCGACACCACCGGGCCGCTCTGGGCCCGGGGCGCGCTGGCCAACAAGGTCTACGGCGGCTTCACCTCGACGGCCACTTCGCACGGCGGCCAGGAGTCGACCCTGCTGTCGCTGTTCACGGTCTTCTACCACTGGGGCGGTTTCGTGGTGACCCCCGGCTACACCGACCCCAGCCAGTTCGTTGCCGGCAACCCCTACGGCGCGTCGCACACCAGCAACAACGGGGAGATCCCGCCGGACCACGTGGCCCTGGCGGCGAGCGCGCTGACCGCGAAGCGGGCGGTGGAGATCGGCGCCGCCCTGAAGCGGGGCATGGCCGGCTGACCCGGCACGGGGACCGGCGGCCCGGGCGGGGGCTCTCGGACCCGCCCGAACCACCGGCCGCCGTTGGCCCTACCCGCGATCGGCGGATCCATGCCCGGTCAGCGCCGGACGGGCGAGCAGATGCCCGAGCAGGTCCGCGAGCACCGCCATGCCGTCGCGGCTGAGCACCGACTCCGGGTGGAACTGCACACCCGCGAAGCCGGACCCGCGCAGCGCGTGCACCGCACCGTCCGCCGGGTCGCGGGACAGCTCCGCCGGGCCGTACGCGGTGGCCAGCCGGTCCCCGTCCGCGCGGGCGGTGAAGCTGGAGTAGAAGCCCACCCGGCGGATCGCGCCGAACAGTCGGACGTCGCGCGGCAGTCCCTGGTACGGCGCGTCCCGCCGGTGCAGCGGCAGTCCGAGCAGCCCGGCCAGCAGCTGGTGGCCGAGGCAGACGGCCAGGGTCGGGCGGCCGGTCCCGAGCAGCTCCGCCAGCAGCGCGCGCAGCGCCGCCATCTTCGGCTCGGCCAGGTCGTTCGGGTCACCCGGGCCGGGACCGACCACCACCAGGTCGTGCCCGTCGACGGGGCCGGGGCGGTGCCAGTCGCGGCGGGCCACGTCCAGGCCGAGCGCGCGCAGCTGGTGGGCGAGCATCCCGGTGAAGGTGTCCTCACCGTCCACGATCAGCGCCCGGCGGCCGGTCAGTCCGGGCAGGGCGGCCGCTCCCGGGGTGCGCTGGTCGAGCCAGAACCGGGCCAGTGGCGTGTTGCGGGCGGCGAGGGCGGCGCGTACCTCCGGGTCGTCGGCCAGGCGCGGCGCGGCGGCCGGGTCGGCGGGCTGCGGGGCCTGCGGGCCGAGGCCGAAAGCGGCCAGTACCCCGGCCGCCTTGGCGTGCGTCTCGGCCACCTCGCCCTCGGCGGTGGAGTGCCGGACCAGGGTCGCCCCGACCGGCACCCGCAGCTCGCCGGTGGGGGACAGCTCGGCGGTCCGGATCAGGATCGGCGCGTCGAGGGTCTGCCGGCCCTCGGCGTCGCGGCCCAGCAGGGCGAGCACCCCGGCGTAGTAGCCGCGGCCGGTCCGCTCGTGCCGGGCGATCACCCGGCAGGCGTTCTCCATCGGGCTGCCGGTGACCGTCGGGGCGAACATGGTCTCCCGCAGCACCTCCCGCACGTCCCGGGAGCCCCGCCCGGCCAGCAGGTACTCGGTGTGCGCCAGGTGCGCCATCTCCTTCAGGTACGGCCCGACCACCTGGCCGCCGTGCTCGGCGACGGTGGCCATCATCTTCAGCTCCTCGTCGAGCACCATGTACAGCTCCTCGACCTCCTTCGGGTCGGCGAGGAAGCGCAGCAGCGCGTCCCGCTCGGCCGTCGCGCCGGTGTGCCGGAAGGTGCCGCTGATCGGATTCATCATGACTAGGCCGTCGTCGACGCTGACGTGCCGCTCCGGGCTCGCCCCGACCAGGATGCGGCTGCCGGTGTGCACGACGAAGGTCCAGTACGCGCCGCGCTCGCCCAGCAGCAGCCGACGCAGCGCGGCCAGGGCCGCCACCAGCGGCGTGCCCTGCACGGCGGCCCGCAGGGTGCGGTGGATGACGAAGTTGGCGCCCGCGCCGTGACCGATCTCCTCGGCGAGCACCCGGCCGACCATGGTCGCGTACTCCGCGTCGGAGATGTCGAAGGCCGCGTCCCGGGTTCCCACCGGCGCGGCGGGCAGGGCGGCTACCACCTCGTCGAGGGGGATCCGGCGGTGCTCGGCGATCACCAGGCACTCCAGCGGGGTGCCGTCGTCGACGCAGGCGAACCCGCGCTCGGCGATCTGCCGGTACGGGACCAGGGCCAGGGTGCGTGGCCCGGGAGCGCCCTCGGGCAACGGGATGTCGGCGAGCCGGTCAGCCGTGCGTACCGTGCCGGTGAACAGCTCCACGTGGTCGGCGCCGGCGCGGCGGACGAGCGCGAACGGGCCGGGGGTGGCGCCGGCGGCGACGGCGGCCAGCGGGTCGGTCGGGCGGGTCATCGGGGTCTCCTCGGTGGGCCGGTGGCCGCCGAACGGGCGACCCGGTGCGCCGGGGAGAGACCGGCGGCCGCCTCGTCGGGCGGCCGCGTCGGGAAGCTACGCGCGGGGGTGGGCCGCCGGGTCGGCGGGCCACCAGCAGAACAGGTGCGCGAGCATGGCGATCACTGTACGCGACCGCGCCGGGCTCGGGAACCCGATCGCCGCCCCGGCGCGCGGATCTTGGCTTCGGCCCTGCCCCCGGCGGGTAGGTTGATCGACGATGAACATCCTCGCTCTCGACCTGGGCACCTCGTCCGTACGCGGACTGGTGCTGGACGCGGACGCCACCCCCCGGCCCGGCGCGCTGGCCCGCCGGAAGGTGCACCTGACCACCGGCGAGGACGGCACCGGCACCCTGGACGGCCCGACCTACCTGGCCGGCCTCCTCGAGTGCCTGGACGAGCTGGCCGCCGGCGGGCACCTGCGGGACATCGAGCTGGTCGCGACCTCGGCGCAGTGGCACTCGGTGCTGCCGCTGGGCGGCGACGGCGAGCCGCTCGGGCCGGTGCTGACCTGGCTGGACACCCGGCCGGCCCCGCTTCCCGGCGCCCGGGGACCGGTCGACCCCGAGGCGTTCCACCGGCGTACCGGCGCCTGGTGGCACCGCTGCTACTGGTCGGTGCGGCTGCCCTGGCTGCGGGAGCGGGTCGGCGCCCCGGTCGGCCGGTTCGTCGGGCTGGTCGAGTACGTGCTGGGCGTGCTGCTCGACGAGGTGCCGATGTCGATGTCGATGGCCTCCGGCACCGGGCTGCTGGACCTGCGCCGGTTGGAGTGGGACATCGAGGCGGGTGAGCTGGCCGGCGTACGCCCCGAGGACCTGCCGACGCTGGCCCCGCGTGGGTGGCACGGCCGGCTGCGTGCCGAGCACGCCCGGCGCTGGCCGCAGCTGGCCGAGGCGCGCTGGGCCGCGCCGGTCGGCGACGGAGCCGCCTCCAACGTCGGCTCCGGCTGCGTCGACCCGACCCGGGCGGCGGTGACCGTCGGCACCTCGGCCGCGGTCCGCCTGATCCAGCCGGTCCCGGCCGGGACCGACCTGCCGCCGCTGCCCGACGAGGTCTGGCGTTACCGGGTCGACCACGAGCACGTGGTCACCGGGGCGGCGTACTCCAGCGGGGGAAACCTGTACGCCTGGGCCGCCCGGACGCTGCGGCTGCCCCAGGGGGCCGCGTTGGAGGCCGGGCTGGCCCGGGCGGACCGTAGCCCGCACGTGTGGGCCAACTCCCGGTTCGGTGGGGATCGGCCGCCCGGGATCGCGCCCGCCGGTTCGGGGGAGTTGCGCGGACTGAGCTTCAGCACCTCCGCAGTGGACCTCCTCGCCGGGCTGATGACCGGCCTGTGCCGGCTGGTCGCCGATGATCTCGCCCTGCTGGAGTCTGCCGTGGAGGGCCCGACCGAGGTGGTGCTGGGCGGCGGCGCGATGGCCGCCTCCGCCTGGTGGCGCGGCGCGTTCACCGATGCGCTGGCCCCGCGGACCGTGCGCCACCAGCGCAACCCCGAGGTCGGGGCGACCGGCGCCGTGCTGGTGGCGACGGGACGGATCGCCGAGGCGCCACATCTCGTCGGTATCGGCCGGACGGATGAGCCGAGCGCGCCGAACACCGTAGGCGGTGGCCCGCCGCGCTGACCTTCCTGGTCGCGAGGCTGGGCAGCCCGTTGACACCGACCGGGGGCCTGGTTGGATGGACCCCGCTCCCCGTCGCGGCGGAGTCGAGGGGGGACCGAGGAGGTAGCGTGGGCACAGGTCCCGACCCGGCCGGCGGCGCGACGGCGCGGCAGTCGCGCAGTCCCTCCGGGGACCGGCGGGCGGCGGCCCGGCGGCGGTCGGTCCTTCGGTTGCGGGACTGGCGGATCCGCACCAAGCTCGCCACCGTGCTGGTCATCCCGACGCTCGCCTTCCTGGTGCTGGCGGCCGTGCAGACCCGGGGGCTGGTGGGGCAGACCACCGCGCTGAGCGACTTCGCGCAGCAGGTCGGCATCGGTAGGCAGATCACCACCGTCGTGGACCGGCTCCAGCAGGAGCGGGACCGCGCCGCGGGTGAGCTGGGCGCGCTGCGGAAGGCCGCCAGCGGTGCCGACCGGGACGCGGCGATCGCCGCGCTTGAGCCGTTGCAGACCGCGTCCGACCGGGCGATGTCCGAGCTGCGAAACGCGGCCGAGCCGCTCGCCGACGCCGGGGCCGCCTGGCGGGTCGCGTACGCCGAGGTTCTGGAGGCGTACGACCAGGTCATCTACATCCGTGCCGCGATTCCGCCGGCGGTGCTCAGCAGCGAAACCATCCTGAGCAACTACCACCGGGCCATCTCCACGCTGCTCGACCTGCTGGCCGAGCCCTCGCCCGGGGACGACCAGCGGGCGCTCACCGACGCCGTGCTGCGCTACGTGCAGCTCTCCCGCGTCAAGGAGCTGTCCTCGCGGATCCGGGCCGAGCTCTACGCGGCCGCCCGAGCCGGCCGGTACGACGTCGACGACCAGGTCACCCTGACCGACCTGCGGGCACAGCAGCTCACCGCGCTGGGCGCGTTCCGGGTGGCGGCTACCACCGAGCAGATCCGCCGCTACGACCGGACGTCGCTGGACCCGGCGTTCGTGTCGGCCACCAAGCTGGAGGAGAAGACCCTGCCCAAGGGCTCCGCCGAGCCGGCCCTGCTGCCCGCGCCGCAGTGGTGGGCGGCCAGCGAGCAGCGGCAGGAACTGCTGCGCCAGTTGGAGAGAGAGGTCCTCGACGACGCCGTACGCGAGGCCGACGGCGCCAGCACACGGCAACTGCGGGACACCCTGCTGGTGGTCGGCGGCATCCTGGCGGTGCTCCTGGTCGCCGTGCTGATCTCGCTGCTCGTCGGCCGTTCGCTCGCCCGCTCGATGCGGCTGCTGCGCGGCCAGGCGCTGCGGATCGCGCAGGTCGAACTGCCGCTCACCCTGGGCCGGCTGCGCGCGGTGGACCGTCCGGTCGGCGCGATCGACGTGGCGCCGGCGGTCATCACCAGCCAGGACGAGCTCGGCGAGCTGGCCGAGGCGTTCGTGGCGGTGCACCGCAGCGCCGTCGACGTCGCGGTCGATCAGGCGCGGATGCGGCGCAATGTCAACGCGATGTTCGTCAACCTGGCCCGACGCAGCCAGGTGCTGGTCGAACGGCAGCTCGAGCTCCTCGACGAGCTGGAACGCGAGGAGAGCGATCCGGACCAGCTGGAGAACCTGTTCAAGCTGGACCATCTCGCCGCCCGCATGCGACGCAACGACGAGAGCCTGCTGGTGCTCGCCGGCACGGAGTCCAGCCGGCGGTGGAACCGGCCGGTCGGCCTGGGCGCGGTGCTGCTGGCGGCGAGCGCCGAGATCGAGCAGTACCAGCGGGTGCGCCACGAGTCCCGAGCCGAGCTGCACCTGGTCGGGCACGCGGTGGGTGACCTGGTGCACCTCTTCGCCGAGCTTCTGGAGAACGCCACCGCCTTCTCCCGCCCGGACACTGTCGTGCAGGTCGTCGCGCGGGCCGAGGGCACCGGGGCGGCGGTGGAGATCATCGACCAGGGGCTCGGGATGAGCCCGGCAGCGTTGTCGGAGGCGAACGACGTGCTGGCCGAGCCGCCGGCCGCCGACGTGGCGGCCTCCGAGCGGATGGGTCTGTTCGTGGTCAGCCACCTGAGCGCACGGCACGGGGTGCAGGTGCGGCTGCGCGGCGGCCAGGAGGGTCTCATCGCGGCGATCCGGCTTCCCGCCGACCTGCTGGCCGCCGCCCCCGCTGAGCTGGACCAGCCGGCCGCGCCGCGGATGCTGACCAGCCAGGTGGCGGCGGCGTCCCGGGCCACGATGTCACCGGCCGGGGCGTTCGGCGGGCCGCCGGGCGAGTTGCCGGTGGCGGGCCGCCGCCCGGGCGCGTCGGCGGGCGGCCCCCCCGTGTCGCCGCCCCGCGCCGCGGCCGAGCCGCCGCCGGCGTGGCAGCGCCCGTCGCCGACCGCTCTTGCGGGAGCGCAGCCCGCGCCCGCCGCGAACCCGGTGCCGGGCATGCCCGCCGCGCCGGTGCCGCCGGTCGTGCCGGCCGGTCCGGTGCCGGGGGTGCCCGCCGCGCCGGTGCCGCCCGTCGCGCCGGCCGGGCCGCCGCCGGGCCGGCGCCCCGGGGCCGCGCCCGCCGGGCCGCCGCCGGCCGTACCCCGGCAGAACCGTCCGCCGGTCCGGGCCGAGAACGTGCTGACCCCGGCGGCGCCGGCCGGTGGCGGGTGGTTCTCCCGCCAGGGTCCGTCGTCATCCCGCCTCGGTGTGACGCCGCCGCCGGCCGCGACGCCCGTCACGGCAGGGACCAACGAGCGGGGCCTGCCGGTGCGCGTACCGATGGCCCAGCTCGCCGCGGTCACCGAAAGCGCGCGTCCGACCGGGGCGGCGCCGCGCCACGAACCGGATCCGGACGCGGTCGGCGGCATGCTCTCCCGCTACTACAGCGGGGTGCGCCGGGCGGAGGCCGAGGAGACCAGGGAGATCTACATGCCGCGCAGCGAAGGAGGGCGACGACAGTGACGACGTTGAGCCAGGAGGCCCGTGACCTCAGCTGGCTGGTGAACGCGTTCGCGGAGCGGGTCCCCGGGGTGGCCCACGCCGTGGTGGTCTCCTCCGACGGCCTGCTGGTGGCGATCTCCGCCCACCTGCCCCGCGACCACGCGGACAAGCTGGCGGCGGTGACCTCGGGCCTGATGAGCATCACCGCGGGCGCCGCCCAGATGTTCGACGGGGACGTCGTCAAGCAGACCGTGGTGGAGATGGGTCGCGGCTACTTTCTGGTGATGCAGATCCGGGACGGCTCGATCCTGGCCACCCTGGCCGCGGCGGAGGCCGACATCGGGGTGGTCGGCTACGAGATGGCGCGGCTGGCGAAGCAGGCCGGTGAGATGCTCACCCCGGCGCTGCGGGCGGAGTTGCAGCAGGCGCTGCCCCGCTGAGCCCCGCCCGTCACGGCCCGGCCGGCGGCGCTGCCACCGGCCGGGCCGTGACGGCTAAAGGCCGTTGTTGCGGATCACCGTGCGGTACCAGTGCGCGCTGCGCTTGAGCACCCGGCGCTGCGTGGGGTAGTCCACGTAGACCAGGCCCCACCGCTGCTCGTAGCCCTCGGCCCACTCGAAGTTGTCCAGCAGCGACCAGACGTGGTAGCTCTCCAGCGGCACCCCGTCCCGCATCGCCCGGTGGGCGGCGGCGAAGTGGTCGCGGAGGAAGTCGATCCGGGCGCTGTCGTCGACGGTGCCGTCCGCGCCGAGCTCGTCCGGGCAGGGCAGCCCGTTCTCGGTGACGGTGAGCGGGATCCGGCCGTAGTCGCGGGTGACCCGGGTCAGGATGTCGTACATCCCCTCGGGGTGGATCTGCTGCCACTCGGCCTCGGAGGTCGGCCACTTCCGCACCGTGTCGCCCTGACCGGTGACGTAGATCGGGGTGTAGTACTGGACCGCGAGCAGGTCGACCGGGCTGGAGATGACGGCCAGGTCGCCGTCGCGGACGCCCCGGACCATGCGGCTGTCCGGGCCCAGGTCGGCCAGCACGTCCTGCGGGTACGCGCCCTTGAGGATCGAGTCGAGGTAGAGGCGGTTCTCGTAGCCGTCGTACAGCCGGGTGGCCGTCGCGGCCTCGGCGGTGTCGTCGGCCGGGTAGCACGGGTGCAGGTTCAGCGCGGGGCCGATCCGGCCGGTCGCGTCGCTGGCGCGCAGCGCGCGCACGGCGAGGCCGTGGGCGAGCTGGAGGTGGTGGGCGACCAGGTAGGCCGCCGCCGGGTCCTGCTGGCCGGGCGCGTGGTGGCCCCAGATGTAGCCGTTCTGCACCACGGTCTTCGGCTCGTTGATGGTCAGCCAGGCCGGCACCCGGTCGCCGAGGGCGCGGAACATCGCGTCGGCGTACTCGGCGAAGCGTTCGGCGGTGTCCCGGTTCTCCCAACCGCCGGTGTCCTGGAGGGCCTGGGGGAGGTCCCAGTGGAACAGGGTGGCCATCGGGGCGATGCCCCGGTCGTGCAGCCCGTCGATCAGCCGGCGGTAGAAGTCGAGGCCGCGCTGGTTGGGCTTGCCGGAACCGTCGGCCTGGATGCGGGGCCAGGAAATCGAGAAGCGGTAGCTGCGCAGGCCGAGGTCGCGCAGGATGTCGAGGTCCGCGGCGTACCGGTGGTAGTGGTCGGCGGCGACGTCGCCGGTGTCCCCGTTGCGGGTGCGGCCCGGGGTGTGGCTGAAGGTGTCCCAGACGGATTCGCCCCGCCCGTCCTCCTTGGCCGCGCCCTCGATCTGGTACGCCGAGGTGGCCGCGCCCCAGCCGAAGTCCGGCGGGAAGCGCAGCGGCCCGTGCGCGTGGTCGGGGGTGTCGTCCGGCACGTCGTCGCAACCGGCGACGGCGGCGGAGCTGGCGGCGATCCCCGCCGCGACCGCGCCGGCGCGGCCGGCCTGGGCCGCGCCCGCGGCGGTCGCGGAGGCGGCGGCACGACGCAGCAGGCGCCGTCGGGTGAGTAGCGACATGGATGTTCTCCTCGGAGTGACTGGCCGCCCGACGGCCGGGAGCGCTCCCAGCATAGGCCGACCGCGGCCGGCCGCGTTCCGTGGGCGGGCCGGTGCGGCCGGTCGGGCGGCCGGAGAATTGGTGGGCGGGTGTCGCTCGGGGGGGGCGTGGGCGAGCGGCGAAAGGGTGGTGCGGATAGCGAAGGAGGCCGGCCGGGCGGCGTGTCACGCCTGTCCCGTCGGCCTCTTTTCCCGTTGACAACGGGGGTTTAGTGTGGGGACGGGGGAGGGCAACCCCCGTCCCCACCTGCGATGCACACGCACGTGTGGAATTGGCGTCCTGCCGTGCGTGTCGCGCGGGAGCCGGGCCACGCGAGTGGCTCTGGTTCCACCTCCCTTCATGTCGGTGGGTGACGGTTGACGGCGGCGTCCGGGCTGGCCCGTCGTCAGCCTCCGGGTTCTGGGCGTCGGGCACGGATGTGCCCGACGATCTTGTTCGTGCATCTCCGTCGATGGAAGCGCTCCCATCGGCGATGCTTGTGACTGTAACGCCCGTCACCGGTTTGTCAAAGCCCCAACACGAGATCGAAACATCGAGCTGCCTGTCTGTCTGCACCGTTGTAGTGGGAGCGCTTCCATGGCAGACTCCAGTCAACCGCGACGCGGAGCCAGCTCGCGCGAGCGTGGGTCGCCGAGGGCACCCGGTACTCCCGGTGCGGCGCCCGATCCCCGGCACGGCCGGGTCGACCACCTTTCCGGGCGCCTCCGTCCCCCCGCGTAGGTCCGTCGACGCGTGGGAGGCGCCCCGCCGGGGCCCGCGGTCCCGGCCCGGTCCGAGGAGACACCGCGCACATGAGACTCATGGCCAGACGTCGCCGCACGGCGATGTTCGCCGCCACCGCCCTCGTCATCGGCGGGGTGGCCGTGCCGGCCGGCGCCGCGCAGGCCGCCCCGGCCTGCGACGTCCAGTACGTGACCAGCGACTGGGACACCGGCTTCACCGCCACGGTCACCATCAAGAACCTGGGCGACGCCCTGAACAGCTGGTCGCTCAAGTTCGCCTTCCCGAACAGCAACCAGCGGGTGACCCAGGGCTGGTCGGCCAAGTGGAGCCAGTCCGGCAACCAGGTGACCGCGACCAACGAGTCGTGGAACGGCAGCCTGGCCACCGGCGCCTCCACCACGATCGGGTTCAACGGCGCCTACTCCGGCAGCAACCCGAAGCCGACCGCCTTCACCCTCAACGGGGTCGCCTGCAACGGCGCGCCCGCGAACCAGCCGCCGACGGTCTCCCTCGCCGTGCCGGCCGGGCCGTTCGAGGCGCCGGCGGATGTGCCGTTGACCGCCACCGCGAGCGATCCGGACGGCACGATCACCAAGGTCGAGTTCTACCGCAACGGCCTGCTGGTCAACACCGACACCACCGCCCCGTACGCGTACGACCTGCTGGACCTGCCCGCCGGCGGTTACACCGTGCAGGCCAAGGCGTACGACAACGCCAACGCCACCGCGATCGCGGAGAAGACGTTCACGGTGAGCCCGGCCACCGGCCCGCAGCTGGTGGCCACCCCGTCGGCGGTGAGCGTCAACGAGGGCGGCACCTCGACGGTGAAGTACACCCTCAGCGCCGCGCCGACCGCCAACGTCCCGGTCACCCTCGCCGTCACCGGCGACAGCGACATCACCGTGTCGCCGGCCACGCTGACCCTCACGCCGAGCAACTGGAGCACCGGGGTCAGTGCCACCGTCGCCGCCGCGGAGGACGCCGACACCGTCGGCGGCACCGCCACCATCACCGCCTCGGCCACGGGCTTCGCGCCGGTCTCGGTCGTCGCCACGGAGGTCGACAACGACGTTCCGGGCGGGGACAACCCGTACCTCAA
Organism: Micromonospora mangrovicola; assembly: GCF_047200535.1. Classification (NCBI taxonomy): domain Bacteria; kingdom Bacillati; phylum Actinomycetota; class Actinomycetes; order Micromonosporales; family Micromonosporaceae; genus Micromonospora; species Micromonospora mangrovicola. The sequence continues at coordinate 14,328 of NZ_JBJZOG010000054.1, forward strand.
GAAGTTCCTCGACCAGTACGGCAAGATCAAGAACTCGGGCTACTTCAGCCCGGAGGGCGTGCCGTACCACTCGATCGAGACGCTGATCGTCGAGGCCCCCGACCACGGCCACGAGACCACCTCGGAGGCGTTCAGCTTCTGGCTCTGGCTGGAGGCGCAGTACGGCCGGGTGACGCAGAACTGGGCGCCGTTCAACAACGCCTGGACGGTGATGGAGAAGTACATCATCCCGTCGCACGCCGACCAGCCCACCGCCGGCGCCCCGGGCACCCCGCAGTACGCCGCCGAGCACAACCTGCCCAGCCAGTACCCGTCCCAGCTGGAGCCGTCCGTCCCGGTCGGCCAGGACCCGCTCCGCTCGGAGCTGCAGTCCACCTACGGCACCGGTGACATCTACGGCATGCACTGGCTGCTGGACGTGGACAACACCTACGGCTACGGCCACTGCGGCGACGGCACCACCCGGCCGGCGTACATCAACACCTTCCAGCGGGGCACCCAGGAGTCGGTGTGGGAGACCGTGCCGCAGCCGTCCTGCGACACGTTCAAGCACGGCGGCCAGTACGGCTACCTCGACCTGTTCATCAAGGAGTCGAACGCCCCGGCCAAGCAGTGGAAGTACACCAACGCCCCGGACGCCGACGCCCGCGCCGTGCAGGCCGCGTACTGGGCGCTGACCTGGGCCAAGGCGCAGGGCAGGGAGGCCGACGTCGCGGCCACCGTGGCCAAGGCCGCCAAGATGGGCGACTACCTGCGCTACGCGCTGTTCGACAAGTACTTCAAGAAGATCGGCAACTGTGTCGGCGCGTCCACCTGCCCGGCCGGTTCCGGCCGCGACTCGGCGCACTACCTGCTGTCCTGGTACTACGCCTGGGGCGGCGCGTACGACACCTCGCAGAACTGGTCGTGGCGGATCGGCTCCAGCCACAACCACTTCGGCTACCAGAACCCCTTCGCCGCCTGGGCCATGACCAACGTCGCCGAGCTGAAGCCGCAGTCGCCGACCGCGGTCTCCGACTGGCAGAAGAGCCTCGACCGGCAGCTGGAGTTCTACACCTGGCTCCAGTCCGCCGAGGGCGGCATCGCCGGTGGCGCCACCAACAGCTGGGACGGCAGCTACGCCCAGCCGCCGGCCGACACCGCCACCTTCTACGGCATGTTCTACGACGTCGACCCGGTCTACAACGACCCGCCGTCCAACCAGTGGTTCGGCATGCAGGCCTGGTCGATGCAGCGGGTCGCCGAGCTCTACCTGCAGAGCGGCAACGCCAAGGCCAAGGCGCTGCTGGACAAGTGGGTGCCGTGGGCCATCGCGAACACCACGCTGGGCACCAACTGGTCCATCCCGTCGGACATGAAGTGGACCGGCCAGCCCAACAACTGGGACCCGGCCAACCCGCAGCCGAACACCAACCTGCACGTCGAGGTGACGGTGAAGGGCCAGGACGTCGGCGTCGCCGCCGCCTACGCCCGGACCCTGATCGCGTACGCCGCCAAGTCCGGCAACGCCGCGGCGAAGAACACCGCCAAGGGCCTGCTGGACGCGCTCTCCGCGGCAGCCGACACGAAGGGCGTCTCGACGCCGGAGAAGCGCGGCGACTACAAGCGCTTCGACGACGTCTACAACGCCGCCGACGGCCAGGGCCTCTACATCCCCGCCGGCTGGACCGGGAAGATGCCCAACGGCGACACCATCGCCGCCGGCAAGAGCTTCCTGGACATCCGGTCGTTCTACAAGAACGACCCGGACTGGCCGAAGGTGCAGGCATACCTCAACGGCGGCGCGGAGCCGGTCTTCAACTACCACCGGTTCTGGGCGCAGTCCGACGTCGCCATGGCGTACGCCGACTACGGCACCTACTTCCCGAACGGGTGAGGTGACGACTCCGCCACGGGCGGGCGGCTCCCGCCCGTGGCGGAGGCCGACCGGGCACAGGGGGAACGGAGCGCCGGGTCGGCGGACGGCCTGATATCCCACGCTCAGGCCGGGTGGGCCGGCCGTCCGGCCGACGCAGCGGACGGGCCGGCCCACCGTTCCGCCCGTAGTCGAACTTGCCGCGAAAACTCCCGCGAAAATCCGTCCGTCCGGGATAACACGGCGGGCCGGATGGGAGTAACCTACGTCACTAAGAGAGGCCGCTCCCCCCGTGGCGGCCTCTCTTTTCATGTTCCCGGCGGGCCGTCCGCATCGGACCGCACGACCGGGTGCCGCAGCCCCGGGGTGACCGGCAGCGGGCGCCGGATCACCACCCAGCTCACCGCCAGCGCGGCCGCGAGTACCGGTCGTCCACGAGCCCCTTCCGGTTGTCGTCCCCGCTTGCCGGGACGCCCCGGTGGCCCAACGAGCGGCGAGCCCGCCCGGCCGTTACCGTGTGCGGGTGCGCGAGACGGCGAGGGGTTGGACGGCGGTCTGGCTGGTCGTACTGGCCCTGGCCCAGGCGGCCGCGCTGCTGCTGGTGTGGCGGTTCGCCGTGCACACCCGGCTCGGTCAGTGGCTCGACACGGTCGCGTTGACCGGCAACCGGATCGGCCAGGATCGCATCGACGGACCGGTGGACCGGATCCTCAACGCGATGTCCGTGGTTTCGCTGCTGGTGGCGACCGGGGTGATCGGCTTCATCGCGCTGATCCGGGGCCGCAAGGCGCTCGCCGTCACCGCCACCCTGCTGGTCGCCGGTGCGAACGGGACCACGCAGCTGCTCAAGCACTACCTGGTCCGCCCCGACTTCGGCATCGATCCGGAACGGGCGGCCGCCGGCAACAGCCTGCCCAGCGGGCACGCCGCGGTGGCCGCGTCGGTCGCGATCGCCCTGATCCTGGTGCTGCCCGCGAAGCTGCGGGTGCCGGGCGCGTACCTCGGCGGCGCCTACGCCGCCGCCGCCGGGGTGGCCACCCTCTCCGCCGGTTGGCACCGGCCCAGCGACGCCGTCGCCGCCTATCTCATCGTCGGTGGCTGGGCGGCGGTGGGCGGCCTGACGCTGCTGTTCTTCCAACGGGAACGGGCCGAGGTCTCCACGGCGGACGCGCACCGGGTGGCGGCCGCCGTGCTCGGCGTGGGCGGCGTGCTCGCGCTCGTCGCGTCCGCGTTCGCCCTCACCTGGCTGGCCGCCCGCTCCGGCACCCCTGCCGACGAGCTCGCCCGCCGTCCGCTCCTCATCGGGTACGCGGGCAGCGCGGCCGGCATCGTCGGCACGATCGCCGTGGTGGCCGCGCTGGTCCTCGCGGTGGTGCACCGGCTGGTGCCCCGGGTCAAGGGCTGACTCAGCGGTAGTAGGTGCCGACGGTGGTGCCGCTGGCGATCTCCCGCCCCTTCAGCGCGCGGTGCACGTCGCCGGCCTGCGGCGCGCCGTCCAGGTTCAGTGGCTGGTTGAGCGCGTACAGCCGGAAGAAGTAGCGGTGGGCGTCCTCGCCCCGGGGCGGCCTCGGGCCGCTCCAGCCGGTTTCGCCGAAGCTGTTCGGCCACTCCCGGCCGCCCGCCGGCACACCGCCCTCGGGCACCTCGCCGGACTCCGGGGATATCCCGGTGACCAGCCAGTGCACGAACGGCTCCTTCCCGGCGTCCATGTCCTCGACGAGCAGAACCAGTTCCTCCGTGGAGTCCGGCACGTCCGACCACTGCAACGGCGGTGACAGGTTCTCGCCGTCCGGGGTGAAGCGTCCGGGCAGCAGGTCGTGGTCGGTGAACGCGGTGCTACGCAACATGATGCCGGCCATTCGGCGCCCCCTCTCCTCGTCGACCGGCGCGTACCCGGCCGGTGGGCGACGAAACAGTCGGCGACCGGACCTGCGACCGACCGGATCACCGTGGCGTTTTGGGTGCGGCCCTACCCTGTCGGCCGTGAAGATGCCTCTCTTACGCGGGTTGTCCGGCACGTCTTCGGCGGTGGTCCTGACGGCGGTCACCGTGCTGCTCGCCCTGCTGTCCGGCGCGCGGCCGGCCGCCGCGGCGCCGGGGGACACCTCAGAGTCGATCTCCGCCTACGACGTGCGGATGGACGTCCACGCCGACGGGTCGGTGCGGGTCACCGAGACCATCCGCTACGACTTCGCCCACGAGTTCCGGCACGGCATCTTCCGGCGGATCCCGGTACGGTTCCGCTACGACGACACGCGGGATCGCGTCTATCCGATCAGCGGCCTGCAGGTCACCCGGGACGGCGAGGCGGAGCCGGTGCAGCACACGTCCGAGCAGCAGGACGACGTGCTCCGGGTGGGGGATCCGGACCTGGTGGTGAGCGGGACGCACACCTACGTCATCGAATACACCGTGCGGGGTGCGCTGAACACCTTCCCCGACCGCGCCGAGCTGTACTGGAACGCGGTCGGCACCGAGTGGAACATCCCCATCCAGCGGGCCACCGCGAGGGTCACCGGGCCGGTGACGGAGCGGACCGCCTGCTACGCCGGGCCGATGGGAAGCCGGGAGCCCTGCGCGGGTCGGACCGTGACCGACGGCGCTGCGGTCTTCCGGCAGGACGGGATCGGTGACGGCACCGGGTTGACGGTCGTCGCGGCGTTCCCGCGCGACGCCGTCCCCGGCGCCGGGCCGATCCTGACGAAGCGGCGCACGCTGGGCACCATGTTCCTGGCGACGCCGGCCACCGTCGGCGGTGGACTCGCGACGGGCCTGCTCGCCGTCGCGTCGGCCCTGCTGGCCGGCTGGCTGTTCGGCCGGGATCGCCGCGACCGGGAGGGCGGGCGCCGCGGCCTGCCCCGTCGGGCGGCCACGGCGACGCAGACCGAACCGCCCGACGGGATCCGGCCGGGCCAGGCGGGTGCCCTGCTCGACAAGCGGGCCGACGTCGTGCACGTGACCGCCACGATCATCGACCTCGCGGTGCGCGGGTACCTGAAGATCAGCGAGACCAGCGACAACTGGCGGCTGACCAAGCTCAAGAAGGCCGATTCGACGCTCCTGCGGTACGAGCGGTCACTGTTCAACGCCCTGTTCGGCGGGCGCGACGAGGTGTGGCTGACCCACCTGAAGTACAAGTTCCGTGCCTCTCTCGACCGGGTGCGCGACCTCCTCTACGACGACCTGGTGAAGCAGCGCTGGTACGGGCGCAGCCCCCGGCGTACCCGAAGGCGCGCCCGACTGGTCGCCGTGGCGGTCCTGCTGGCCGCCGTGGCGACCACCGTCGTGCTTGGCCTGACCGTGAACGCCGGGCTGATCGGGCTGGGGCTGGTGGCCGGTGCCCTGGCCCTGCTCGTCGTGGCCGGCCGCTTCCCGGCGCGCACCGCGCGTGGCAGCGAGCTGGCCGATCGGGTACGGGCGTTCCGGAGCCACCTCGCCGAGTCCGGGCCGAGCGGCACCGAGGACGACCTGGAAACGTTCTCCCGGTACCTGCCCTACGCCATGGCTTTCCGGTTGGTGCAGCGGTGGACCGCCACGTTCGCGGACCTCGCGGCCGCGCCGCCGGCGCACTCGCACCGTGACGGCCGTCGGGCCCGCCGGCCGGGGCTGTACTGGTACCGTGGCCGGTCCGGCTGGACGATGGCCGCCATGGCCGGCTCGATCGACCGGTTCACGAGCACCACGACCAGCACGGTCACCGCCACCACACCGCCGTCGGCGTCGGGCTCGTCGGGCTCGTCGGGTTCCTCCAGCGGCTCCTCCAGCGGCTTCTCGGGCGGGTACAGCGGCGGCGGAGGCGGCGGCGGGGGCGGCGGCAGCTGGTGACCCGGGCGTGCGGGCGCTGAGCAGGAAGGAAGGCAGTAGAAGTGGACACGGTACGGGCGGCGTTCCGCGACGAGTGCCGGCAACTGGAGGCGGTGCTGCGAGGGCTGACCGGGGCGGACCTCGACCGGCCCACGCCCTGCCCGCCGTGGGCGGTACGGGACCTGATCGCGCACGTGCGCACCGGCGCGGGACGGCTGGTCGACATGCTCGCCGCGCCGGCCCCGGCGCGTGCCGAGGTGGACGCCGCCGGCTACTTCGGGACGGCCAAGTTCACCCCGGAGGTCGACCGGGACCGGATCGCCGCCGCCCGGCGGGAGGCCCTCGCACCGGCCGACGTGCCCGAGGTGGCGGAGGGTTTCGCGCGGGTGTGGCGGGCCACCGACGCGGCCGTCGCCGGGCAGCCGCCGGAGCGGCTGGTCCGCACCCGGCACGGTGACGCGATGACGCTGACCGAGTTCCTCCGTACCCGGGTGGTGGAGGTCGGGGTGCACGGCCTGGACCTGGCCGACGCGCTGGACCGGCGGCCGTGGCTGACGCCCGCGGCGGCCGAGGTGGTGGCGGAGCTGCTGTCGGACGGCCGACCGGTGCCCGACGAGCTCGGCTGGGACGCGCTGACCCTGGTCCGCAAGGCCACCGGCCGGGCGGCGCTCACCCACCGGGAGCGGACGGTGGTCGCGGAGTCCGGCTTCCGCTGGCTCTCCTTCGGCGCCTGAGCCGGCCGCCCGGCGCGTCGCGGTCAGCCGGCGGGGGCGGCGCGGCGCAGGTGGGCCAGGACGATCGGGTCGATCCGGCCGGGGACGATCCGTTCCTCCAGGTTCTCCACCCCGGCCCAGGAGGCGAGCGCGTCGTCCAGGCCGGCCGCGCCGACCGGGTGGCCGGCGGTGGCCAGCAGCGCACCGACCTCCTCGGCGAGCGGGCCGGTGAGGTCCCGCAGGGTGGCCGGGTCCGGCTTGCCGAAGAGCATGGTGTGGATGTCGAGCAGCCGGCCCAGCTCGCCGACCGGATCGGGGTGGTCGTCGACCCGCAGGTCCACCAGCTCGTCGCCGGTGCCGGCGTAGCCGCCGCGCCGCTGCACCACCAGCAGGCCGGCGCTCTGCCGGCCCCGCCGGTCACCGCCGGCCCGCTCACCGGCGTGCAGCGCGGCCAGCAGCCGCCGCGGGAAGGGCAGTCCGACCCCGGCCAGCCAGGCGTCCCGGACCGCGTCGATGACGTGCGGGCCGGCCAGGATGTTGCCCTGCACGGCCCAGCCGTCGCCGGCCTGGCCGCCGGCCCACGGATGGCACCGCGGGCCGGTCCAGCTGGCCCCGTCGCCGCTCGCCCCGACCACGCCGAGCTGCCGGTCGTCCCGGCCCGGGTCGGCGGCGACCAGCCCGGCCACCACGTCCGTCGCGGCCACCCCGCTGCGCAGCAGCGCCAACCCCTGCGCCCGGTACGCCAGGTTGACGTGCGCCTGGGTGGCCACCGCGCCCACCTCGGCCTCGGCGGCCGGCACCAGCGCCCCGGCGGCGAGGAACTTGCTGGCCACGGCGACGCCGTGCAGGAGCCCGTCGGCGGAGCGGGCGACGATCGAGAAGGTCACGAGCGGATGTTAGCGCCGGGCCGGCCCGGGCCGGCGTCCCCGCCGGTCGCCGCGGACCGTGCAACCCGGACGGGTGCGGCCGTCCCCGGGGCCGGCTCAGAACGGTGGGTTGGCGGGCTCGGGCGGTCGGCCCCAGGCGCGGCGGGCGTCGGCCACCGCCACCCCGAGCAGCACCAGCGCGGCGGCCGCCGCCGAGACCAGCGGCGCCGCCCGCGCCAGCAGCGGGATGAGCGCCACCAGGACGAGAATCGACACCCAGCGTGCCAGGGACACCCGGCCGAAGACCTCGTACTCGAAGCGGGCCCGGCCGGCCAGGTAGAGCGCCGGCCCGCCGAGGATCATCACGATCCACGACACCTCGCCGTGCCCGGTCGGATGCCCGATGACCAGCTTGTAGCCGATCGCGGTGGCGACCACGCCGACCACCATCACCAGGTGGCTGTCGGCGGCGGAACGCCCGATGGCGGCGGGGCGCCGGGACCGGGTCACCGCCTCGGCCAGGATCAGCCCGGCCCGCTGCACGTAGATCCGCCACAGCAGCACCGAGGTCACCCCGGCCGCCGCGAACGCGCCGGTCCGCGTCGCGCTGTACGGACCCTGGCTGTACGACAACCCGGCCACCAGGATCGTGTCGCCGAGCGCGACCAGGAAGAACTGCTGGTACCGCTCGGCCAGGTGCTCCCCGTGGATGTCCCAGCGGGACACCGTCGACCGGCCCAGCCCGGGAACCGGCCAGCCGAACCGGTCGGCGAGGTACTCGAGCACGAGCGCGACGGTCCAGGCCGTCACCTGCGGGACACCCGGCAGCAACGCCCCACCGATCCAGAGCACGCCGGTCACGCAGAAGGTGATCAGCATGCGTTGCTTGAGCCGGCGGTACTGGAGGCTCCGCAGCGTCACCAGCAGGATCGCCGGCCGGCTCACCTGGGACACCACGTACGCGGCGGCGAAGGCCAGTCCGGTGTCGGTGAAGGCCCGGGGGACCGCCACCCCCATCACCATGCTGCCCGCCAGGGCGGTGAGCACGATGATCTGGAGCCAGACGCGGTGCGGGTCGTAGCGGCTGGTCGTCCAGGCGGTGCCCTGCCAGATCGCCCAGAGCGCGAGGAGCAGCAGGAGGGTCTTGCCGGCGCCGGTGACCACCGACCAGGTCTCCGCCTGCCCCGGCTTCAGGTTCTCGATGGCGCGGGCGCCGATCCGGGTCAGCGCGAAGACGTACACCAGGTCGAAGAAGAGTTCCAGGAACGTCGCCCGCTCGCCGCCCTCCCTCGGGAGCAGGGCGTTCGGTTCCGGGGTCCTCCGCACGCCCACCTCCCACCGCCGACCGGTCCACCCGGCAGTCGTAACACTCTTTTCGGGTTTCGCGGTGCCTATTACGCGTATCGCCTCCGCCGGGACCGATCGGGATCTTGCTCGGGGTGACAGCGACCGGGCACGATCGACCGGTGACGAACCGATGGGGCATGACGGTGCCGCTCAGCGGCATCCCGCTCGCCGACCACGCCGCCGTCTACGCGGCCCTCGACCAGGCCGGCTTCACCGACGTCTGGTCCTCCGAGGTGGCCGGCACCGACGCGTTCACCCCGCTGGCGCTGGCCGCCGCCTGGCAGCCCCGGCTCCGCCTCGGTACCGCGATCACCCCGGTCTTCACCCGGGGACCCGGACTGCTGGCGATGAGCGCCGCCGCGCTGGCCGAGACCGCCCCCGGCCGGTTCGCGCTCGGCATCGGCGCCTCCTCGCCGGTGCTGGTGCGGGACTGGAACGCCACCCGATTCGACGAGCCGTTCAAGCGGACCCGGGACGTGCTGCGCTTCCTGCACGCGGCGCTGCGCGGGGAGACCGTCGACGACGTGTACGACACCTTCACCGTCCGCCGGTTCACCCTGGAGCGCCCGCCGGCCGTGCCCCCACCGGTGCTGCTGGCCGCGCTGCGCCCGGGGATGCTGCGCCTCGCCGGCGCCGAGGCCGACGGGGTGATCCTCAACTGGCTCTCCGCCGACGACGTGCCGACCGCCCTCGCCGAACTGGGTGAGCGTCGCCCCGGGTTCGAGGTCGCCGCCCGGATCTTCGTCTGTCCCACCGAGGACGCCGCGCACGCCCGGGCGCTGGGCCGGCGGCTCATCACCGGCTACCTGACCGTGCCCGCGTACGCGGCCTTCCACCGCTGGCTGGGCCGGGACGAGGCGCTCGGCCCGATGTGGGAGGCGTGGGCGGCCGGCGACCGGCGGGGCGCCTCGGCGGCCGTGCCGGACGAGGTCGTCGACGCCCTGGTGCTGCACGGCTCACCCGAGCAGTGCGTCGCCCAGGTCCGCCGGTACGCCGACCACGGGGTGGACGTACCCGTGCTGGCGTTGCTGCCCACCCCGGAGCTGGCCACCGGCGGCGCGGCGGCGCTGGCCGCGCTGATCCCCCGGCTCGGACCCGGGGCCGGGGGAGGGGAGTGAGATGAACCTGACCGACCGGGTTGCGGTGATCACCGGCGGGGCCGGCGGTATCGGCTCGGCGCTCGGCCGCCGGTTCGCCGCCGAAGGCGCCGCCGCCGTCGTCCTCGCCGACCTGGACGCCGACGCCGTGCGGGCGGTGGCCGAGCAGGTCGGGCCGGTGGCGCACGGCGTCCGTCTGGACGTCACCGACGGGGCGCAGGTCCACGCGCTGGTCGACCAGACCGAGCGGCGGTACGGGCGGATCGACCTGTTCTGCGCCAACGCCGGGGTGGCCACCGGCGGGGGAGTGGACGCCCCGGACGCCGACTGGGAGCGGGCCTGGCAGGTCAACGTGCTGGCCCACGTGCACACCGCCCGGGCGGCGCTGCCGGCGATGCTCCGCCGCGGCCAGGGCTACCTGCTGTTCACCTGCTCGGCGGCGGGCGTGCTGACCGCGGTGGGCGACGCCCCGTACACCGCCACCAAGCACGCGGCGGTCGGCTTCGCCGAGTGGCTCTCGATCACCTACCGGGACGCGGGCATCCGGGTCAGCGCGCTCTGCCCCCAGGGCGTGGACACCCCCATGCTCGCCGGCGGGCTCGCCGAAGGGCACCTGGGCGCCCGGGTGATCGCCGCCTCCGGTGCGGTGCTCACCCCCGACCAGGTCGCCGACGCCACCATCGCCGGGCTGGCCGAGGAGCGGTTCCTCATCCTGCCCCACCCGGAGGTCGCCACGTACGCTCGCCGCCGCGCCGAGGACCCCGACGGCTGGCAGGCCGGCCTGCGCAAGCTGGTCCGCAAGCTGCGCGCCTGACCGGGCAGGCCCGCGGCAGATCCGGTCCTCCCGTGCTGCTCCGGCGCGGTGCGCCGGCCCGGCCGGGCATTGCGGTGTGGAGTGGCGCTGCGACAACCGGGACCAGTCCGAGGACGGGATCGGGGAAAGTGGCACAAGACCAACGGCCCGGGCGCCCTGCCGCGGTTTCGGCCGGCTGCGGTCAAGCCCGCCCGCCACCGTCGCGCCCAGGCTTCGCCTTGGCGATCTCGCCCCGGATCGGCAGCCAGTAGAAGGGGATGAAAGCAGCGATCACCGCCACGCCCAGAGCGGGAAGCAGGGCACCCAGCAGGGTTCCGGTGGCGATCCAGGTGAGGGCGAGCCGGAAGCGTCGGCCGATGGCTCTCGCTCCGGCGGAATCGATGGTTGGCGCGAGCAGCCGCTGACGCCGACGTGCGTACTCCCAGATGGCGTTGAACAGGATGGCTGCCAATTCGAATGCGATGCCGTGGAAGACGACGGCGGTCCGCTCCCCGTGCCCTTGACGGAACGCCTCGGCAAGAATGGAGGCGGCGAACGGCAGCGACGCAATGTCCATCAGCAGCACGGTGTTCAGGAACAACACCGTCCGGTCAACGGTACGGATCTGATCGAACATGACGTGATGGTTGGCCCACACCTGCCCGATCAACATGAAGGTGACGACGTAGGCCAGGTAGGACGGCCAGAGCGCGACGAGGCCCTGAAACAGGTGCCGAGTGTCCTGCGGTGGGCGGATCTCCAGGACGAGCAGGGTGACGGCGATGGCGATGACCGCATCGCTGAACGCCACGACCCGCGAAGGATCGCGCTCCATGCCGAACGGCGATGACTTTCCCGGTGCACGGACAGGTTCTGCCATCGTCCAAGCGTGAGACAGCAGAACGGCGCTGCGCGCGAACGCCGAGCGGCGTGTCCGGCGAGGTTGCGGCCGCGGCGGAGCACCAGAGGTGGAGCCGGGCCCCCGCTGTCGCGGCGGAGTCGCCGGGGCAGCGTGCGATCGTGGCAGCACGCCGAGCCAATCCAGGTTGCCACCGAAGATCAAGATGAGTGAAGCTGGCGGCATGCAGATGCATGCCGATCAGCTCGCCGTGCCGGTCGAGACGGTACGCGAGCTGGTGGACGAGCAGTTCCCCCAGTGGCGCGGCCTGCCCGTCAGGCGCGTTGCCTCGGACGGGACCGTGAACGCCGTCTTCCGCATCGGCGACCGGTACGGCGCCCGGTTCCCGCTGCAGTCGCGGGACGTCGAGTCGACGCGGCGCTGGCTGGCGGCGGAGGCGGAGGCGGCCCGCGAACTGGCGGGACGTACCCGGTTCCGCACCCCCGAGCCGGTCGCGCTCGGCGCGCCCGGGGCGGGCTACCCCCTGCCGTGGTCCGTGCAGACCTGGCTGCCCGGTGTCGTGGCAACCGACGAGGACCCCGCCGGAGCGGTCGCCTTCGCACACGATCTGGCCGAGTTCATCGGCGGAGTGCGCGCGATCGACACGCGTGGTCGCACGTTCGGCGGCGCAGGGCGAGGCGGTGACCTCACGTCCCACGACGCCTGGATGGACACCTGTTTCCGCAACAGCGAACGACTGCTGGACGTGCCCCGACTCCGCCGGATGTGGGCAGCCCTGCGGAGCCTGCCGCGCGGCGCGGCCGAGGACGTGATGAGCCACGGCGATCTCATTCCCGGCAACGTGCTGGTGTCCGACGGACGCCTGGCCGGGATCCTGGACGTCGGCGGCCTGGGACCGGCCGACCCGGCCCTGGATCTCGTGAGTGCCTGGCACCTGCTCGACGCGGGGCCGCGGCAGGTGCTCCGCGGGGACCTCGGTTGCGACGACCTCGAATGGCAGCGCGGCAAGGCGTGGGCCTTCCAACAGGCGATGGGGCTCGTCTGGTACTACGCCGAGAGCAACCCGGCCATGAGCCGGCTGGGCCGGCGGACCCTGGCCCGCATCATGGCGGACAGCTCGTCCCCATGACCCGACCGGAATCCGCTCGGCAACCGGGGCCGCGCTGCCGCACAGTGTTCCCATGAACAAAGGACTCGACCGGGACGGAGCCATCGCGCGGGAAGGCGCGCTCGGTCGCGTGCCGGCAGCGTTCGCCCCGGTCGTCGCCGCCACCCGCGCCCGGATCACCGAGACGTTCGGCCGCGACCGGTTGCACAGCGCCTACCTCTACGGCAGCATTCCCCGCGGCACCGCCGTCCCCGGCGTCTCCGACCTGGACCTGCTGCTCGCCCTGCACGACGAGCCGACCGGGGCCGACCGGTCCGACGCCAGGAGGATCGAGTCGACGCTCGACGGGTCCTTCGCCCAGATCGACGGCGTCGGCGTCCTGCTGTACCGCACCCGCACCCTGCTCAGCGAACTCGAACGCCACGACCTCGGCTTCTTCGTCGCCTGCCTGTGCACCCCGCTGCTCGGCGCCGACCTCGCCGACCGGCTTCCCCGCTACCGGCCCACACCACTGCTCGCCCGCGAGACGAACGGCGACCTGCCGCTCGCGATCGAGGGCTGGCGCAGCCGAGCGGCCGAGGCGACCACCGACCAGGAACGCAGGATCCTGAGCCGGACGATCGCCCGCCGCCTCGTCCGAACCGGCTTCACCCTGATCATGCCCCGCTGGGCCGGCTGGACCAGCGACCTCGACGAGAGTGCCGAGGCGTTCGGTCACTACTATCCGGAACGCCTCGCCCAGATGCGCCGGGCCGCCGGCACGGGCCGCGTACCCTCCCCGGACCCGGCCGTCCTTCGTGAACTCCTCGACGACCTGGCGCCGTGGCTCGCCGCCGAATACACGGCGGTGCACGGCCGGAAAGCGCCCCGCCCCTGACGTGGCCGGCGGGCGCGTCCCGGCAGGCTCGCCGACCTGAACGCCGGCGCGGTCCGGGCGGTGGCCGAGCAGGTCGGGCCGGCGGCGCACGGCGTCCGCCTGGACGTCACCGACGGGGCGCAGGTCGTGCTTGGTGGGTGTACGCGGGGCGGCGCTGCGCGGCACCGCCGGACGTGGTGCCGGCACCCAGGACGCCTACTGCCCCTGGAACATCGGACGCCACCGGCTCCAGGCGGAAGGCGCGGCGGTCAGCTGCGAACCGACCACCGCGCCTCCCGACCTCCGGATGACCGTCGCGGAACTCGGCGATGCGTGGCGCGCGGGAGCCCTGGTATCCGGGCGGGTGGGCCTGCCCGCTCTACTGAGCGCCGCGCGGTCGATCTGTCGGCCTGTCCGGGACCGGCGGCGGGCGCCCGGTCACTGCAGGTGGAACCGTTCGTCCATGGCGAGGGCCGCCAGTTGCGGCACGGTGAACGGCAGCTCCTCCAGTTCCGACTGCGGTTGGCTCCCGAACCTCGGGGTCTGCGCCACGAAGGTGACCACCCCGTCCGGATGCCGGTAGGCCGACCACTGTTCGAACCGCCGGTCGATGGTGGGATGGACGACCACACCGACCTTGGTGGTGCCGACGGTCACCACCTGACACTGGCCCTGCATGCCCCAGAACTGCTGGGTCAACGCACACGGTTCGGTCGGCAGCTTGTTCCCGCGGGTGTACACCTCGACGAGCACGCGCCCCGTCCGGTCCCCCTTGGTCACGGCGGCCGCAGACGTGTATCTCCACACGTCGACGCCCTTCACCTTCTCCTCGAACTCCGCCTGGCTGCTCCGCAGCGGAACGTCGTCCACCGACTGGTTCGCCGGGTTCTCCGGCACGGCGTAACCGGCCGGCACCGCGGAGATGAGCTCGTTGAGCAGCCGGACCGCCTGGTCGTGCCGGATACCCGCCCGCGCTGTCCGGTCCTCCTGCGGGCGGCCGTCCGGCCCGGTCGGCCACGGCTCGGCGGTGACCTTGTCGGACGGGCGTGGGATGGGCTGCGGCCCCGGACCGGCCGGACTCAACCCACCGGCGCTCGAGGTGCCGGCACCCAGGGTGCCGGCGGCCGCGACGCCGGCGATGGCCAGCACCACCGCCGTGGATCCGGCGCAGGCCCAGGCGGTACGGCGGCGCGCGCGGGCGCGGCGTGCGGAGCCGAGCGCGGCGGTGGTGTCCAGCGGTGGCGGCGGGGTGACAGCCGCCATCTCGTGGCGGAGCGCCTCGCGCAACTCTTCCCCGTTCATCGATTCCCCTTCTCGGTCGTGCTGTACGCGGGGAGTAGCAGGCCGCGCAGGGTTTCCAGACCGCGGGCGGCCTGGCTCTTCACGGTCCCGGTCGAGCAGCCCAGCAGCGCGGCGGTCTCCTCGATCGAGAGGTCCTCCCAGTACCGCAGCACCAGCACCGCCCGTTGCCGCGGCGCTACGGCGGCGAGCGCCCGGAGCATCACCAGCCGGCCCTCCGGCGAGTCCGGCGGTGCGTGCCCTTCGGCGGCCTCTCCGCCCACCCGCTCGCGCCGCCACCAGCCGCGCCGCCGTTCGTCCAGGAAGGTCCGGACCAGGATCTGCCGTACGTAGGCGTCGAGCACCTCGTGCCGGGAAACCCGGTTCCAAACCAGATACAGCTTTGTGAACGCGGTCTGGACCAGGTCCTCCGCCCGGTGCCAGTCGCCGCAGAGCAGGTACGCGGTGCCACGCATCGCGTCCGATCTCGCCGCGAAATAGTCCGCGAACGCCGCGTCGCGGTCGCCCATTCAAGCCTCCGATCCCCATTCGGAGATAGTCACGCCCGGTCCGGCTCTGAGGGTTGCTCCGCGCGGCGACATCGTCGTGGCGCGACACGCCCGTCGGTTCTCCAGCCGGTCGGCGTCTAGACGAGTAGTTCCGAACTCGATCAGTGGTCGTAGGCGATCAGTGAGCGGGTGACTGGTGCGCTGGTCTTGTTGTTGTGCCAGATCGCGGCGGCCATGGCGAGTAGACGTTGGGCGACACGCACAGCGACGCCGGTGAAGGTCCGTCCGCCGTGTTCTTCCAGGTCGAGTTGGCCTTTGAGGGTGTCGTTGACCGACTCGATCAGTTGTCGGACCTTCTTGAGCATCGGCTCGCCGTAGCGGGCCTTCTCCCGCTTGCGTGACGGGCGTAGCAGTTCGATGCCCTGTTCGGTCAGTTGCCGCTCGAACGCTTTGGACGCGAAACCTTTGTCGGTGATCAGCAGGATGCCCGGGTGCGCGGCGACCACGTCGGCCTCGACCTGCAGCATCGCGGCCAGGACCTCCCGCTCGCCAATCTTCGGGTTGGACAGGGCCCACAGGATCGGCATCCCGGTCGGGGTGCACACCAGGTACAGCCGCAGGCCCCAGAAGAACCGGGAGTGTGAGGCGCAGTAGCCGTAGCCGGCCCACCCGGCGAGGTCCGAGCGCTTGACCGTCGGGCGGGACATGCCGCACGGGACCGGGGTGGAGTCGACGATCCAATGGTTGTCGAACCAGAAGTCGCTGTCGCGGGCCAGCTCCCGTATCACCTTCTTGATCAGCGGCAGCGCCGCACGTAACCGCTTGTTGTAGCCCGGCCGCTGCGGCAGGTACGGGAACATGCCGCACAGGTGGATGCGGGCGTAGCGGATCCAGTGCGCCTCGGAACGGGCGCCGAGCAGGACCTGCGCCACGGCCAGGCAGACCAGTTCCGAGTCGGTGAGCAGCGGTGGCCGGCCCCGCCATCGGGGTGCCCGGATGCTGTCGTCGATCTTCACGTACAGTGCGGTCAAGAGGGTGTCCAGGTCTTGCGTCACAACATGATCTTGGATGCCCTCTCTTCATGCCCATACATCGACCCCTGACATCGGAACTACTCGTCTAGGGGGCCGGGCCTGCCGACGGCGCGCGTCAGCGGCGCCAGCGCAGCGGACCCGGGTGCACCGCCCACAGCAGCCGCCGCCACCGGGGACGGGCGGCGCGCAGCGCGGAGACGTACCCGGCGGCCAGCGCCGCCGCCCGGTCCGCCTGATCCGGGGTCGTCGTGCCCGGCGCGAACGCCACCTGGTTGAGCAGCCCGGCCAGCTCGTCGACCGCGCCGGCCGGCACCTCGGGGTCGGTGTCCGGGCCGCCGGCGAGCGCCGCCCGGGACTCGGCCAGGGTGCGGCGGGCCTGCGCGGCCACCTCGGCCGCGGCCAGGTCGTCGCCGGCCGGGTGGCCGGACAGGCGCAGCGCGTCGGTCAGCTCCCGCCAGGCGCCGGCGATCCGCCGGCCGGGGTCACCCCGCTCCAGCCGCTCCCGCGTCAGGTTCCGGCGCCGCAGCAGCAGGGTCAGCAGCACCAGCCCGACCAGCAGCAACAGGCCGCCGGCGCCACCACCGACCAGCACCGGCGCGCCGGGGCCCCGACCGCCCGGGCGGGCGGGTGCGGCCACCGCCGGGGGCGTCGCGGTGGGCTCCAGGGTCGGCGCCGGCACCTCCGACGGGGGCGGGTCCTCCGGGGTGGGGCGGAAGTCCTCCTCCACCGGGCGGGGCTCCTCGTCCGGCCGGGGCATCGGGTCGAACGGAACCCAGCCGAGGCCGTCGAAGAGTACCTCCGGCCAGGCGAACGCGTCCGCGGCGCGGACCGGGCCGTCGCCCGCGGGCTCGAACCCGACCACCACCCGGGTGGGCAGCCCGGCCAGCCGGCCCAGCACCGCGAACGCCGCCGCGAACTGCTCGGAGGTGCCCCGCTGCCCGCCACCGTTGCGCGGTCCAAAGAGGAAGAACGACAGGTTCGGGTACGCGTGCCCGCTCGGCGCGTCCGCCGTCACCCGGTAGTGCTCGGCGAGGAAGTCCTGGATGGCGGTGGCCCGGGCGTACGGGGCGCCGTTCTCCTCGGCGAGCTGGCCGGCCAGCCGGCGCAGCTGCTCCGGCGCCCCGTCGGCCACCCGCAGCACCCGGGCGACCGCGTCACCGGCCGGCACGTTCGCCGTGGCGAGCAGGTTCACGTCGGGCCGTTCCCGCACCGAGGTGACCGTGTACCGCAGCCCCCGGGCCAGCCCCTCCGGCCGGATCAGCGTCCCGGTCGCCGGGTCGTACGCCACCCGCGCGCCGGACACCTCACGCGGGGTCGGCACGGCCGGCAGCAGCCGCCCGGTCAGGTCGGCCACGGTGATCTGCTGACGGACCGTGTCGGTGTTCGCCCCCGCGGCGGGTTCGCCGGCCGGCAGGATCCGCCCGGCGTTGCGGTAGGTGGCCCCGACCCGCCAGGTCACCCCGTCGTAGTCGCTGAGCACCGCGAGCCGGATCCGGGGCGCGGCCTGGGGCGTCCCGCCCGCCTCGGTCCGCACGTCGAGGAGCCGCTGGTCGGGATTCAGCGCCCACCCGGAGATCCGGATCAGCGGGTTCTCGTCCAGCGACTCGACCTGCGGCGGCTCGACGTACCGGCGGGGGTCGACCGGCCGGTCCTGCACCTGGCCGGCGACCACCGGGGCGAGCAGCGCGGCCAGCGCCACCACCACCGCGATCCCGGCCGCGCCGGCCGCCAGCAGCCGCAGCCGCAGCGCCGCGCGGACCGCCGGGGCCAGCCCGGCCGCCGGGTCGGCGACCGCCGACCGGCCCGCGCGCCCGGACGGCACCGTCAGGCCGGCGGCGGCGACCGCGGCGAACAGCACCGTCGGCCCGATCGCGGGGTCCGCGTTCGGGCCCACCACGTACAGCGCGCCCGCGTACAGCAGCACCGGCGGCAGGTAGCCCAGCAGCACCCGTCCGGTGCGCAGCGCCACCTCGGCGGCGGTCAGCCCGGCCAGCCAGGTGGCCACCAGCGGCACCAGCACGGTGTCCGGCGCCGGCTCGACCGGGATCAGCGCGGTGAGCAGCCGGGGGATCGCGTTGCGGGCGGCGTCCGCGGCCACCCCGCCCAGGCTGCCGGGCAGCGCGGCGTGCTCGGCGGCCAGCTTCAGCGACAGCACCGTCCAGCCGGTCAGGGCGGCCACCGACAGGGGCGCCACCAGCCAGGACGGCAGCCGGCGGGCGGCCACGCTGACCAGCACCGAGCCGACCGCCGCGCCGACCATCAGCCGGGCCAGCAGCGGCCCCGCGTACACCCGGCCCAGCACCACGCCGGCCAGGGCCAGCATCACGATCAGCGCGAGCGGCACCGGCACGGCCCGCAGCGCCCGCCCGAGCACGCTGCCCCCGGCCCCGGCCCCGGCCCCGACCCCGGGCGCCGGGCCGCCGGCCGCGTCGGTGCCGGTCGGCGCCGGCGACACCGTCACCACCGGCGGATCCCGTCCCACTCGGCGGCGAACTCGGCGCCGTCGCCGGCATCCACCACCGTCAGGCCCGCCGCGCCGGCCGGCGTCGGGTCGTCAGCGCCGAACACACCCACCACCACGGAGGGGTACGGGCCGCGCAGCGCGCCCACCTGCCCCAGCTCGCCCCGGGCGCCCGGCCCGGTGAGGAAGACCAGCGTGTCGCCGAGCCGCTCCTGCCGCAGCCGGCTCACCGCGGTACGCAGCACGTCCTCCCCGCCCCCGGTCAGCTCCACCGCCGCCAACCGGTCCAGCGGGCCCGTCGCCTCCTCCTCGGCGGGAACGACCAGCAGCAGGCTCGCCGGCAGGTCCTCCCGGGCCGCGGCGGCCACCACCGACGCGGCGGCCTCGCACGCCGACTCGAACGACTCGACCACCCCGTCCACCAGCTCCGGGTGGGCGGTGGCCCGGTTGTCCAGCACCACCACGATCCGCGGCAGGCTGGTGTCCACGTTCTCCCGGACCATCAACTCGCCCACCCGGGCGCTGGTCCGCCAGTGCACCCGACGCAGCTCGTCGCCGACCACGTACTCGCGCAGCGAGTCGAAGGTGATCGAGCCGTGCGGCACGCTGTCGGTCCGCCCGTCCAGGCTGCGCCCGGCCCCGGTCGGCACCGCCCGCAACGGGTGGATGCGCGGATGCACCCAGACCGGCACCGGATCGCCGTACGAGCGCGCCAGCGCGGCCAGGCCCAGCGGGTCACGCCGGATCACCCGCAGCGGCCCGACCGGAACCACACCCCGGCGGTGGGTCGGCACGTCGTAGCGGACCTCGGTGTCGCGGCCCGGCCGCAGCCGCAGCAGCGGTACCGGGACGAGGTGGCCGCCGCAGCGGTCCTCGGCCACCAGGTTCGCCGCCCGCAGCCGCCCGGTGTTGCGCACGGTCAACGTCATCACCGCCGGCTCGCCCCGGGCCACCCGGTCCGGGTCGGCCACCCGCCGCACTGTCAGCCGGGGCCGCCAGGCGGCCGTGACCAGGGCGTACCCGACGGCGACGGCAGCCGCCGCACCGAGCACGGCCAGCTCCGGGTAGGCGTACCGGAAGCCGACGCCGAGCAGGACGGCGGCGGCGCCGAGCAGCCCGATGCCCCGGGCGGTGATCCCCACGACCGTGCCGTCAGCCGTGCACCGGGGCCGGCTGGCCCGACGGCAGCGGCACCGGCACCGAGGCGACGGTCTGGCGCAGCACCTCCGCGGCGGTCACGCCGCGCACCTGCGCGTCGGGGGTGAGCAGCAGCCGGTGCGCGAAGACCGGCTCGGTCAGGGTCTTCAGGTCCTCCGGCATGATCCAGCCCCGCCCGTCGATCAGCGCGTACGCGCAGGCCGCCCGGGTCAGCGCGATGACACCGCGCGGGCTGACCCCGACCCGCACCTGAGGGTGCGTGCGGGTGGCCGCGGCCAGCCGCACCGCGTACGCGTACAGCGGCTCGGCGATGTGCACCCGCCGGGCCATCCGCACCATCTCCCCGACGGTGGCGGTGTCGGTGACCGCGCTGAGCGAGTCGGGGGAGCGGACGGTGGCGCCGCGCAGCACCTCCACCTCTACCTCCTCGTCCGGGTAGCCGACGGAGAGCTTCACCAGGAACCGGTCGAGCTGGGCCTCGGGCAGCCGGTAGGTGCCGTCCATCTCCACCGGGTTCTGGGTGGCCACCACCAGGAACGGCTGCGGCACCGGGTGCCGGACGCCGTCCACCGTGACGGTCCGCTCCTCCATCACCTCCAGCAGCGCCGACTGGGTCTTCGGCGACGCCCGGTTGATTTCGTCGGCGATGACGATGTTGGCGAAGACCGGACCCGGGTGGAACTCGAAGCCGCGGGTGGCCTGGTTGAAGATGGTCACCCCGGAGACGTCGGAGGGGAGCAGGTCCGGGGTGAACTGGATACGCCGCCACTGGCCCTTCACGGTCGCCGCGACGGCCCGGGCCAGGGTGGTCTTGCCCACCCCGGGCACGTCCTCGAGCAGGACGTGACCCTGGGCGAACAGCGCGGTCAGCGCCAGCCGGACCACCTGCGGCTTGCCCAGCACGACCGCGTTGACGTTCTCGGCCAGCCGGCCGGCGAGGGCGGCGAAGCCCTGCACCTCCGCCTGGGTGAGCGGTTCGGGGGTGTTCACGTGCGGGGGTGCTCCCTCGGGTGGCGCGGTCAGCACGTCGGCAGGATGTTGATGTTGTCGCCACCCTCCAGGTTCAGCCAGGCCCACGGGATGTAGTTCTTCCCGGACCACTCGACCTGCACCCACCAGGTGCTGCGCTTGTCGTTGTTGTAGATGTAGGCGTACACCTCTTCGCCCTGCTTCTTGCAGTACGCCCGCAGCCGGGTCCCGGGTTTCGCCCAGCCGACCTGCTTGGCGTTGATCTGCTGCGGCACGGAGAAGATCTCGTTGCCGTTGCGTCCGGCCACGTCCGCGTCGCAGTAGGTCGCGGTGTCACCGGAGGCGCCGTTGTGGCAGGTGGCGATGCCGTAGACCGGGTCCGTCGACTGTGCCCTGGTGGCGGTGCCCTTGCCGGCCGCGTTGGTCGCGGTCACCGTCACCGTGTACGAGGTGCCCGGCGTCAACCCGGTCACCCGCAGGCTGGAACAGCTGCCGCTGACGGTCCTCCCGCCGGTGGCCGCCGAGCAGGTGGCGTTGCCGCCGCCCGCGTCCACGGTGAACGACACCGTCACCGAGGTGGCGTCCGCCGACGAGCCGGTCACCGTGACCCGCGGCGCGGCGACCGTACGCGCGGTGGTGCTGGCCTCCGGGCCGGGACCGGCCTCGTTGACCGCCTTCACCTTCACCGTGACGCTCTGCCCGTCGCCGAGACCGCCGACCGTGGCCCGGGTGTCGGTCACCTCGCTGGTCTTCCCGCCCACGTCCACCAGGTACTTTGTGACGGGGCGGCCGTTCTCCACCGCCGGCGCCCACTGCACCGCCACGGTGCCCGGCTGGTCGGCCACCGTGGACGCCTTCAGCTCGGTCGGCGCCCCGGGCGCGGTGAACGGCACCACCGTGTCGCTCACCGGGGACGCCTTCGAACCGGCCCCCTTGTCACTGACCGCGATGACGGTGAACGCGTACTGGGTGCCGTACTCCAGCTGGCCGGCCGGGATCACCAGCTCGGTCTTCGCCGACTCGCCGGCCGGGGCGGTGGCGCCCGCCGAGGTGGCGGTGACCGCGTACCGGGCGATGGTGTTGCCCTGCCCGTTGGCCGCCGGCCACTTCACCAGCACCGTGCCGTCGGGGCGCGCCTCCGCCGTCACGGCGGCCGGCGGGTCCGGGACCTCCGCCGTCGGCACGACCGGGTTGCTCCGGCGTCCCGGCCCGTCGCCCTTGGCGTTGACCGCGTGCACCTCGAACGTGTACGTCTCACCGTTGGTCAGGCCGGTGATCTCCACCGCGCGCTGGTTCGCGCCGACCTCGTGCCGCTGGCCACCGCCCTCCACCACGTACTTGGTGATCTCGGCGCCGTTCGAGGCGGCCGGCTGCCAGCTGACCCGCGCGGACGCGTCGCCGGCGGCGGCGGTCACCCGGCGCGGCGCGCCGGGCTTGCCCACCTTCGGCTTCTTCGGCGGGGGCGGCGGCAGCGGGGCCGGCGGCGGGTCCCCGCCGAGCACGTCGTTGGCGTACTTGTTGACCTCGCGGACCTGGTTGCGGTCGTCCACCACCTGCGCGGTGCCCGAGTTCGGCGGGTTGATGAACAGGTGGTTCTCGCGGACCTCCAACTCCATCGGGCCGGGTCGCCCGGAGCCCTTGATGGTGTCCACCAGATGCCCGTTCGCGTCGAACGAGTAGACGGTGCCGGTGTCCTCGTCGGCGACGTAGAACCGGCCCGCCCAGGCCACCGCCGGGGTGAGCCGGTCACCCGCGCCGGGCACGGTGAACTGCCGCACATCGGCGCCGTCGCGTACCACGTGCACCTTCCGCTCGCCGGGCACCGTCACCGGCACCTGCGGCCCGCTGGTCCGGACCGGGAGGTTACCCGGGGCGGACATGGTGAGGTCGGCCCGCGTCGTCCGGCCGCCCCGCACGGTCACCAGCGAGGCGGAGGTGCGGTCCAGCACCGCGACGCCGTCGTCCAGCGTGGACACCACCAGCTCGTGGCTCGGCTCGGCCACTTCGTAGGTCTCGACCTGCTTCGGGCTCAGTCCGGCGGCCGGCGCGCCGCCCGGCGTCTTCGGCAGCTCGGCGGCGGTCACCGCCGACACCGTGCCCTCGCTCGGCACCGCGATCCACAGCCGGCCCGCCCCGTCGAACGCGCCGCCGGTGATCCCCGGCGGGTAGCGCACCGGCTCGCCGACCGGGGCCAGCGCGCGCGGGTCGAGCTGCCGCACGATGCCCTGCACCGCGTCGACCACGAACGCCGAGTCCTCGTGCAGCGCCACGCTCACGCCGAACCCGGGCGCGGTCGGGGTCGTCGCGGTGATCTGCAGGGTGGCCAGATCCAGCGAGCTGACCTGGCCGGTGTTCAGGTCACGCAGGATCAGCAGCCGGTCGGTCTGGGCCACCTGCATCTGGTGCCGGCGCGCGCCCGGCACCTCCATCCGGGTGTCCACCCGCGCCGTGACCCCGTTGACCCGGGCCACCTCGCTGCGGGTGGTGCTCCACAACCAGGAGGCGGCGTCGTAGTTCGCCACGGCGTTGTCGGCGGCGCCCAGCCCGAGCACGGTCAACCCCATCGCGACCAGCAGCGCGGCCACCGTGCCGATGGTGACCAGTCCGCCCCGCATCCGCCGGGAACGGGTACGCGGGGCTTCCGCCCCGGTGCTCGTGACGTCCTCGATGGTTGCCACTGCCGGCTGCCTCCCAAGGTCGGTGGGGGAGGCGTCCCGCGCGTGGTCGACCCTCCCCAGAGCCGGGAGCCATCATAGGGGCCGGCCGACGATCGGGTAACCCGCACCGTCACCGCTGTGGACACTCAGCGTGTCGCCCGTGGACGATCGGTCAGCTCGGCGGGGTGCCGCCCGGCTCCCGGTCGGTGCAGACCTGACCGGACGTGGCGTAGGTGTCCGTCGAGTAGACCGCCAGCACCGTGAAGCAGTAGTCCAACTTCGGGCTCAGCCCGTTCACCGTGTACGTGGTCGTCCCCGCGTCCACCGTGGCCATCACCCCGAGCTTCTGCCCGGCCCGGCCGCCCGCGACCACGAACGGGACGCCGCCGTCGCTCGGGTCCGTCCAGGTCACCGTGATGGTGGCGCCGTCGTCCCGCAGCTTCAGGTCCCCCGGCGGAGGGCCGCTCACCTTCGGCTTCACCCCGCCCGTCGCGGGCGCCGGTCCGGGCGCCGGCGCCGCGTCACGGTTCAGCACCACCGCGCCCACACCCACCGCCGCCGCCACCGCGACCACCGCGGCGCCGACCGCCACGGCCACCACCGCCCGGTTCCGGCCACGCGGCTCCGGCTCCTCCTCCGCCACCGGGTACGCGGGCGGCTGGTGGAACGGCGCCGGCACCGCCGGCCACGCCCCCTGCTCCGGGTTCGCCTGCGGCCCGCTGGCCGGCTCCGCCGACTCGGGGAACTCCAGCAACTCGTCGTAGACCGGCAGCGACCGCGGTCGTTCGTCCTCCAGCTCCGCCGGCCTCGGCATCGTCGGGTCGGCCGGACCCCGGTCGGTCTCCCCGTCCTCGTCCGCACCGGCTTCCGGACCCGGGCCGGCCGGCCGGTCGGTGACCGGCTGAGACGGCCCCGTGCTGCTCCACGGCGGCGCGGTGAGCCCCCACGGCGGCACCGGCGACGCGCTGACCGGCGCGGCCGACGGCGGTCCACCGAACGGCGGGTTCGCCGGGGCCGGCGGCCCGCTCACCGGATGCGCCGGCGCGGGCGGCGTGTTCACTGGCGGGTATGCCGGGGTCGGCGGGGCGCTCACCGGGTATGCCGGCGCGGGCGGCGTGCTAATCGGCATCGGCGGACCAGGATGTGGACCGGCCAAGGGAGGCGCGCTGGCCGGCGGCGCCGGAAATGGTGGGCCGCTGCTCGCCGGCGCACTGATCGGCGGCGCGCTGACGGGGGGCGCATTGACCGGTGGTGCGCTGTGGCCCGGTGGGGCGCTGTGGATTGGTGGTGCGCTGAAGGGCGTGCCGCTTACCGGCGATGCGCTGGCAGGCGCGTCGTCCGCAGGAGGGGAGCCGATCGGCGTCGTGTCCACGGGCGAGCTGCTCCGGGGCGGCTCGCTGCCCGGCGGGGCCTGGAGCGGTGGAGCGCTCTGCGGCGGACCACCCCCCGGCGGTCCGCTCACAGGAGGTCCGCTGACCGGCGGGCTGCTGACGGGAGCGGCCGAAGCCGCCGGGCCGGCGGCGGGCCCGCCGGCGCGTTCCAGCTCATCCTTCAGGAGCGGCCCGATCTGCTGGACCTGGATCGTCGGCTTGTCCCAGCCCCGCGTCGGCGGAGTTTCGCCGGACGGGTCGGACGGCCGCGCGTCGGCCTCGTCCGTCCGGCCGGGTTGCCCGCCGGCGGCTGTCGAAGGCGCGACCGGCGCTGGTACGGGCGACGCCGGGGGCGCCGAGGTGGGCGCGGACGTCGGCGTGGGGTTCGGTCCTGGAATCACCGGCGGCGGGGGAAGCGTACGGGCGGCCGGCGGTGCGGGGGTGGGCGCCGGGACGCGGGGCGGCGGCGGCACGGCGCCGCCGCCCGCGCCCGAGGTCGGTGCCGCCGGAACCGGAATCACCGGTGCCGGTGGGAGCGGGGCGGCCGATGGCGGTACGACCGCCGGGGTGGGCACGGGTCCTCCCGACGCCTGCGGCCGGAGCGCGGCGCCGGCGTCCGGTGCCGCCGGTGGTGGCGGAACCGGCGTGGTCGGGTGGGGGCCGGAGCCGGTCTGCGCCGGATTCGGTCCGGGTGGGAGCGGGGCAACCGGGTGCGGACCGGGAAGGGGCGGGGCCGGCCTCGTTGGCTGAGCGGGATGGGTTGCGGCGTACGGGTGCGGCTGGGACACCGGCGGGGGTGTGGGGGCCGTCGGTGGGGTGACGGGCTGCGCCGGCGCGGGCGGCCGCGCGACCTGCGGGGCCGGGGGCGTCGACGGAACCGGGCCGGGGGGCGGGGTCACGGTGTGCGGGGCCGGGATGACCGGGGGTGGCGGCAGGGCAGGAGCGGCGGCCGCGCCGGGCCGAGGCGACCCGGCAACGGTGGGCGGTGGGGGCAGCGGGCCTCCCGGCGCGGTGGTCGGAGGCGCCCAGGGGGACGCCGGCCCGTACCCCGGAACCTGTCCGGCCTGCGGGGCCCACTCCGCGCCGACGACGGGCTGGGCGGGACGCGGGGCGTTCGGCACGTGGGCAGCGGGTGGCGCCGGGCGGGACGGAGCCGGCGTGGCCGGCCCGGGCGTCGGCTGCTGGTGCGGGTGGGGCAGGACCGGCATCGAGACCGTCGGGCCGGAGAGGGCGGTCGGCTCCGACGGTGGGGCGGGAGCGGCGGCGGAGCCGCCGAGATACTGGCGCGCCGCGCGTACCGCCGGGTGGTCCGGACCGAGCACCGCGGGCCCGGCGGCGGCCACGCGGTGGTAGTTGCGGCGGGCCTCGTGCCGGTTGCCCAGCACCTCCGCGACGCCGGCCAGGTCGAAGCTGAGCGCGAGCATCAGCGGGTCGGCCTCGCCGCGGCGGCGCTCACCGGCCGCGTACGCCTCTTCCAGCACCCGCCGGGCGGCGGCCGGGTCGTCGGCCTCCCGGTGCAGCCGGGCCAGCATGTGGCCGGTGGCCAGCACGTCGGGGTGATCCTCGCCGTACGCCGGCCGGACCGCCGCGAGCGCGTCGGTGAGCAGTCGGCGGGCGGTGGCCAGATCGCCCGCGGAGCGCAGCGCGAGGGCCTGATGCTGAGCGGCGGCCAGGGGGGAGGGGTGTGACACGTGAGCAATGCTGCCCGGAATGGGGGCTCGCACGCTACCCGGGCCGGAGGATCCGGTATCGCCCATCCTGAGGTACCCGTGAGTCGCTGCCCTGACCTGCGGAAACGCGGCTCACGGGTGGCAATGTGCATGATCCATCTGGGCCGTGTACAGTAATGCCCCGTGCGGCCCACCCGGGCGGCCGAACCGGTGAGAAGATCACCTCGGCCGACAGGGTAGGCTGGACGAGCAAGTCCGGGTGGCGGAATGGCAGACGCGCTAGCTTGAGGTGCTAGTGCCCGTATAGGGCGTGGGGGTTCAAGTCCCCCCTCGGACACCAATCGAACGAAGCAGGCTTTGGGCCGCTGACCTGGCATTACTCAGGTCGGCGGCCTTCATCGTTTCCTGGGCTGATGCCGCCGTGGGAACACCGTGGGAACACGGGCCTGGACGAGCCCTGCAGCCGGGGCGATCTTGTGTCGGCCGGGCGAGACGGTTACCGTCCCACTGTTGCGCATACAGGTGCGTCGGCGGCGGCGCCCGCAGGACACCGGGTCGAGCCGCCGCGTTCACGTGGAGGAACGGTGGCATCAGTCGAGAAGAGGACCACGAAGGACGGCAAGAGCAGCCGGTGGCGGGTGAAGTGGCGCGAGGGCGGCCGCCGCGAGAACCCGTGGAGCAGCCGCACGTTCGAGTACCTGGCCGACGCCAAGCGGTTCAGGACGCTGGTCGAGTCCGCCGGTGAGCGGATGCCGACGCCGGAGCAGCTGGCCGAGCACGGCTTCGCCGAGCTCCTTCCCGGCGTGGCCGCCCCGGCGCCGGAGCCCGGCGAGCAGCCGGTGACCTTCCGCGCGTACGCGGAGGAGTGGCTGGGCCAGCTGGTGAAGCCGCACCCGGAGACGGTGCGCAAGTACCGGGAGCGCCTGGAGAAGCACGTCTTCCCGCGGCTGGGCGACCGGCCGATCGTCGAGATCACCCGGCGGGAGATGCGCGAGTGGCAGCAGGGCCTGCGCGACGCCGGCCTCTCGGCGAAGACGATCGCCAACATCCGGGGGGAGAGCGTGGTGCCGATCTTCAAGGCGGCGTGCCGGCCCGGCGAGGACGGCGAGCCCGCCGTGCGGACGGCCAACCCGATGGACGGCCTGCCGCTGCCGGAGGGCCCGCGCGCCGAGCGGGACATCCTGGAGAGCCCCGACGAGGCCCGGCTGTTCCTGGAGGCGGCGTACGCCGTCGACCCGGAGGCGGCGGACCTGCTGCTGTGCAAGCTGTCGACCGGGCTGCGCTGGGGTGAGGTGAGCGCCCTGCCACCCCGGGCGGTGAACGTCGCTCGCAGCACGGTGTCCATCGTGCAGGTCCTGCGGAAGGTGAACCGGCGGTGGGTGGTCGAGCCCAAACCGAAGACGAAGCAGGGCTACCGGGAGGTGCCGCTGACCGCCGCGGTGGCGCGGATGGTCGCCGAGCGGTGCGCGGCCGCCAGCCGCGAGCCGGGCCGGCAGTTCGTGTTCGTGGCGCCGCGCGGCAACCACTGGCGGTACGAGGACTTCTACACGGACCGGTGGGTGAAGATCCGCGACCTGGCCCGCGAGCGGGGCCTGGCGCGGCGGATGACGATGCATGGGCTGCGGCACTCGCTGCTGACGCTGCTGGCGACCGAAGGCGTCGACCTGGCGGCGCTGCGGACGATGGCCGGGCACGCGAGCGTGACCACGACGCTGAACGTGTACGTGCACGCGACGCGGCGGCACCACGAGCCGGTGCGGCGGATCGTTGGGGACTTCCTCGGCGTCGACGAGCTGCCGGCCGCCGGGCGGTAGGACGGCCCCGCACGGCGCAGCGGGCGGGCGAGCCAGTGGGGTTGGCTCTCCCCTGGCTGTCGGCCCAGTCCCACCACGGGGAGCGGCGAGCCGGGCGCGTTGCCCCGGTAGCGATAGCGGATCCTCCAGTCGCGCGAAGGTGCCACGGCCGGGTCCGTGACCGATCTGTACCCGACCAGCTGCGCCAGCTTGGCCCGCGCCGCCGGCATCATCGCGGTGACCCGCCAACGAGTCGATGAGCATCAAGAAAGTCCCTTACGAAGCGCCTTTGGACTGGATGCGGCTGTTGGTCGGGCCTGCGTCGCCGGCCGATTGCCGGGGCGGTGCCCCTGTGCCAATCGCTCATCTGGGTGACCGTTGGTCTGATGGTTCGCCGCTGCTGGATCGGTCATTCAAGATTGTGTGAACACGCCAGCTCTCTTGATTGGATTGCCGTGACGGTTACATCATGGTCTGTGGATCACTTTTCGACCCTTGATGCGAACCGGGGTCAACGGGTCCAACTTTCCGTGGTGGAGTATGACCCCAGGCCGGGAGCAACAGAGGCTCCCGTCGCCCTTATGGTGGCTGGCAGGAGCGTGCCAGCTGCCCCGGTGTTCGGTGGATGGGCAGGTCGCAAAGGGTGGGCCGAGCACTTGGCGGAATCGGGGGTCCGTGTGTTCTACATGGACTTTCAAGGGCTCGGCGACTCGACGCGACCCACTGTAATGGATGACGTATTCAATGCGGATAGAAGTGACATGTCAAAGCTGTACGGAAGGCCCATCACCGCCCCGCCTCTTTCCGTCCGGCCGTATCCGTATCCGCGTCACCTGACCGACTCGAACAGCGAGATAGCCGAACTTTGGACCGTTCTTAACTGGATCTCGACTCGCGTAACGGGGCCTATTCATCTCGTCGGCTACTCCGGGGCGTCTTTCATCGTCGGACGGACCGCGATGGAGTGGCCGGCAATGGTCGGCAGCTTGTTCCTGCTCGCACCCGCCTTCCCGCCATGGGGATTGAGCGACGAACCGGCCACCCCGGCACCTAGACTGTTCGGCTTCCCGCTCAAGCTTCAAGGCAAGCCAGAAACGGTGGCCGCATGGGACTACGACCAAAGACTTGGTGCGCAGCGGGATCCCCACATCGAAGACACGGTTTGGAAACAGATCATGAAGCACGACTCGGTAGGCGCCGATTGGGGTAGTCAAGTCGAAGGCGTCCTTCGGTACCCAACGCGGCTGTGGTGGGGCTGGAACAAGGCCATGGTTGAAGGCGATCACTACCTCGGCTCTGACGTGCCAGTGGCCATTGTGTACGGAACCAGCGACACCCAAGTGATTACGAGAGGGCCTGACGACAGGCCACTACTTGATTCCTCTACCGCGCCCCAGGTGGAGCACTCGGGGCCCCCCTTCGACTGCAGATGGCTATACCCCGCGATCCAGGGCGCTGACAAGCTGATGATTTCAATCGACAACACCGGACACTTTATGCAATGGGAAAAACAGCGGAACGTCCTGCACAGCTATTCCCAACAGTGGATCAAGAACAAATCCATCGATGGACAAAGCAAGGGCAGTTACCACCGGGACAGCTCGGGCAACCTGGTGCCTGTCCCTTAAGTAGCGACGTTTGCGCTAGCTTCAAAGGATGGCCCGCGGTCCGCTGCCGGACCAGTCCTCCTCGTCCCTCCACGTGAATACCTCGGGGCTCCGCCCGAACCCGGCCTACGTCAGAGACGCCGGGCACATCCCCTCGCCAGGCCCCACAAGGGCTGCCAGCCTCCCCAGACGGGGCCAAAGTCGTCCCTCCGCGGCCCAGGGGCTGGCTCTGCTGCCGTTGGTGAAGTCCATGACCGCGTTGTGCGGCTTTCCGCGGGACGTTCGCTAGCGAACGTCGCCCTCGCCATCGCGTCCAGGCTTAACGGCAGGAGCCGCAATGTCAACGACAAGGACGTACATGATTACGGTGAGTGACTATTCTGGTTGCACATCCAGAGCCGGGGGACCGCATGGCGATCGTCGTAAGTTTTACGGGTAGGGCACCACTTCCAAGCGGCGACACCGCACTCCGGCTCTGGTCCTACAGGATCGATCCCAGTCCGCCGGGGGAGATCCCAGCTGGACTAAGCATCGCGCTCGGCCTGCCGCGCGATGTCGACGTACGAAACCCGGCTCTGTACCCGGAAATACCGGAACTTCAGGGCACCTTTCTACTGCGGGTCCCGAACTCGACTCGCCAGTACGTCGGCCGGCAAGCTCAGCCGGCAGGCACGCAGACCATCTCCTTCGTCGCGCCCGCGGCTGAGTCCAGCAGCGAAGTCATCCTCGTCAAGATGCCCGCCGCGCAGCCCGTGACGCCGCTGGCCTTCGCGACCAGCCCGACGGGCACTCAAGCCCCGGTGCAAGTCATGACCGCGCCGATACCGGGACGGCCTGCATTCAACGGACGGCCGCTGTCGGACTTCAAGGGATCACTGCCGTATGCCAGCGAGGTCTTCGGGGTCTACCAGCCGCTGGCCGGATGGTTCGGCACGCAGAACACCCTGTGGGCGCTTTCCCACACCCTGGGCGACCAGGCTCGATACCTCGAACGTGCCAACATCGCCGAGGCCGCGGCCCGCATGCTGCAGGAGGAGGGTGCGCTTGCGGCACTCGCCGACGAATGCATGGGGCTGCAGGGTGTGCTGTCGCCGGTGGGACTGGTCAACCTGTTCCGCGAGTACTTCTTCGAGTTCGACTCCTTCATGGGCGGCCCCAGCGGGCACGTGTGGCTTAGTCCGGGTGGCACCGTGGAACTGGTGGAGACCAGCACCCGGCGCACGCTGGTGGAAAGGACCGCCGAGCAGGCGGTGGAGACCTCCCGCAAAACCGAGGAGAGCCTGACCGAGCAAGACGATGTGGCCGATGCGGTCAAGGAGGACAACGCCAACGACACCAAACTAGGCATCAGCGCGACCGGCGGCGTCAACGCTCCGATCTTCCATGCCGACGCCAGCGCGAGTTTCAGTACTCAAAGCACCCGCGAACGCTCGTCGGAGCAGACTCACAAGCACACTCGCACCCAAAGCTCCAAGCTCACCAGCGAGATCAGACGCAACTTCAAGACCACCTTCAAGACGGTCACCGAGACGACCGACACCTCGAGCCGTCGCTACATCCTGCAGAACCCGGCCGGTAGCGAACTCGTCAACTACGAGTTGCGGCGCAAAATGCGTAAGGTCGGCGTACAGCTTCAACACATCGGCACCCGCCTGGCCTGGCAGGTGTACATCGACAAGCCGGGCCGCCACCTGGGGCTGGGAGACATGGTCGACATGGTCCCCGCGCCGGACCTGACCGGGATTCCGAAGCCCGAGCGCCAGCCCCACCCGCAGGATCAGAAGGTGACCCACGCCTTGTCATTGCCGTTCCGCGTGATTCAGGGCGACGAGGACGCGGACCAAACCTACACAACCTCTCCTGTCAACCAGGACCACGGGATCAACGTGGACTCCCCCGGCGTCGATGACATCATCCTGTTCAGGTTCGACTTCCCCCTGCCGGCCCCTCCGGACGGCTTCGAGATCAAGAAGGACGTCAAGCCCTCCATCGACTTCCACGGTGCTCAAGTGCAGTTCACCATCAACGCCACGGATCTCAACATGGGCGTCAACCCCGACCCGGCGACGAACGTCCTCGGACTGCGACTGACCTACGCCAACTTCCAGACCAAGAAATCCCTCCCGTTCGACGCCTCCATCGTCTACACGCCGACGGCCGCGACCAAGAAGGCCATCGACGACGCCAACGCAGCCGTCATGGCCGAGTACGAAAAAGAGGTCGCCAAGGCGCAGCACGAGGCCTACGGCAATGCCGTACGGGAGCGGCTCAAGAAAGTCAGCACAATGCGATCGCGCGCCGCGGAGGATCTGCGCAAGGAAGAACGGCACACGGTCTTCAGGAGACTGATCCGCCGCATCAATCTCGGCCAGGACCCGCACCTCGGTTCGGAGCTGATCCAGCAGATCTTCGATGTGGACGAGATGCTGTACTTCGTCGCCCCCGACTTCTGGCGGCCGAGCACGCCGACTCCGCCGTCGACTCCGTCCCCCGCTCCACCCGAGCCGACCAAGTCCAGCGTCGGGCGCTACCCATTGCCCGCCTATCCGCCCGGGACGGAGGACAAACCCGCTCTCGTCCCGGGGGAGACGGTGGCGAGCTGGTATTCCTTCACCGACCAGAACAACGCGCTTGATCCCGACGGGAACGCCGGCCCCGAATGGCGAATCAACTACCTCGTCACCGAAGAGACCCAACCCGCGCCGACGGGCAGCTCCCTGGGCTGGCTGATCCAGATCGACGGTGACGAGCGACGCAACGAGTTCCTCAACGCCGCCTGGACCAAGGCCGTGCTCCCGGTACGGCCCGGCCACGAGGTCTGCGCGCTCAAGCTGCTCAAAAGCATCGAGGGCGACGAGGTCTTCGAGCGGCCGTACGTGGTCCAGGACGGCGACCCGGACGAGTACAAGAACAAGACCGTCGGACAGGTCCTGCTCCTGCTCGCGACCAGCCTTCGGACGGCCAACCGGAACATCGACAACGTCCGCGCTGGCGAGCGCGTCTTCGAGACCGGCTTCGACCCGCTCGAGGGCGGCTTCCGCCCGGCCGAGCCCTATCAGGTCTTCGACCAGTGGATAGAGGTCCTGCCCACCGACCAGATCGTGGCCGTGCAGGTCCGCTATGACCCCAAGACCGGCCAGCAGATCTA
>NZ_JBJZOG010000055.1:0-46752 GCF_047200535.1 Micromonospora mangrovicola
GCCAATCTCTTCCCACCGGCGTCCGGCGGTCCCCCTCGGGGTGACCGCCGGACGTCGTCTCCGCGCCGACGGGTGGGCGACGGAGCCAACTGGTCGAGCGGTGGGTCAGACGTCGAAGGTGGCCGGGCGGCCGGTGGCCGGCGGCGGCGGGGTGGCCTTCCACAGGCCGGTCCGCTGCGCGGCCAGCCGGGCCAGGTAGGCCGGGTTGAGGATGACGTAGCGCCGCCAGAGCCGCTTCGGCTCCAGGCCGAGCCGCCAGAACCACTCCAGCCCGGTCCGCTGCATCCACGCCGGGGGGTTGCGCAGCAGGCCGGCGTGGTAGTCGAAGGCCGCGCCGACCGCCATCAGCGGCATGTCCAGCAGCGGTCGCATGGCGTACGCGAAGACCTC
The DNA here is from genome assembly GCF_047200535.1 of Micromonospora mangrovicola. Lineage (NCBI taxonomy): Bacteria > Bacillati > Actinomycetota > Actinomycetes > Micromonosporales > Micromonosporaceae > Micromonospora > Micromonospora mangrovicola. Next base: position 391 of record NZ_JBJZOG010000055.1, read on the forward strand.
CTGGCGGGGGCAGCCCAGCCCGACCAGGACGAGCCGAGCCCCGCTGGCCTTGATCCGGTCGGCGATCTCGACGTCCTCCCCGGGGGAGAGCGCGCGGAACTTGGACGCCTCCACCCCGGCGATCTTCAGCGCCGGGAACTTCCGTTCCAGGGCCGGGACCAGCCGGGACAGGGTCTCCTCGGTGGAGCCGTAGAGGTAGACCGGAAGCCCCTCGTCGGCGAAGTGGGCGAGCACCCGCAGGGTCAGCTCGGGTCCGTAGACCCGGTCGGTGAGGCCGGCGCCGTGCAGCAGGTTGAGTGCCCAGCGGACCGGCTGGCCGTCCGGGGTGACCAGGTCGAACGAGTTGAGCCGGGCGTTGTGCGCGGGGTCGAGCACCCCGGTCATCACGCCGTGCACGGCCAGCGCGGTCAGGGCCAGCGGGCGCCGCTCGTGCGCCGCCGCGACGACCGCCTCGGTCGCTCCGGCGTAGTCGGTCGCGTCGACGAGTACGCCGAGCACGTTCCGCTTGGTGCCGCTGGTCATGCCTTCGGCACCCACTTGTCGACGTTCGCCTCGTAGATCTCGCGGAGGATCATCGGCACGTCGTAGGTGATCTTCCAGCTCGGGTAGTGCTCCTCGAACCGGGCCATGCTGCTGACGTACCACTGGTGGTCGCCGGTGCGGGCCTGCTCGACGTAGTTGATCTGCGCCTCGCGGCCGGTGATCTGCTCGGCGATCCGGAACGCCTCGATGTGCGAGGTGTTCGAGTGCCGGCCGCCGCCCAGGTTGTAGACCTGGGCCGAGCGCGGCTCGCGGAAGAACGCCTCGAACGCGGTCAGCACGTCGTGCGAGTGGATCGCGTCCCGGACCATCTTGCCCTTGTAGCCGAAGAGGTTGTACGTCCGGCCCTCCATCACGCAGCGCATCAGGTACGCCAGGAAGCCGTGCAGCTCGGCCGCCGAGTGCGCCGGGCCGGTGAGCGTGCCACCCCGGAAGCAGGCGGTCCGCATGTCGAAGTACCGGCCGTACTCCTGGACCATCACGTCGGCGGCGACCTTCGAGGCGCCGAAGATCGAGTGCAGCGACTCGTCGATCGACATGTCCTCGGTGATGCCCTGGTGGTACGGGTGGTCCTCGGGCAGCTCGTACCGGGTCTCCAGCTCGACCAGCGGCAGGGTGTTCGGGCGGTCGCCGTACACCTTGTTGGTGGAGCAGTGGATGAACGGCGCCTCGATCGCGTGCCGGCGGGTGTTCTCCAGCATGTTGAGGGTGCCGCCCGCGTTCACGTCGAAGTCCGTGTACGGCTCCTTGGCGGCCCAGTCGTGGCTCGGCTGGGCGGCGCTGTGGATCACCACGGCGATGTCCGAGCCGTACTTCTTGAAGACGTTCTCCAGGCCGTCCCGGTCGCGGATGTCCACCGGGTAGTGGGTGTACGCGGTGCCCAGGTCGGCGGCGAGCCGGTCCAGGCTCCAGGCCGTCGAGCCGTCCTCGCCGAAGAAGTACCGGCGCATGTCGTTGTCGATGCCGACCACGTGGAGACCGAGGCCGGCGAAGTGCCGGGCCGCCTCGGAACCGATGAGACCGCCGGAGCCGGTCACCAACGCGACACTCACACGCCACTCCTGATCCATAGGAGGCAGGGAACGAATCGGAGCATAGCGTGACGTCAGGCACGCCCCGATACAGCGCGAGGGCCCCGCTGCCCGCGGAGCCCTCGTGATGGTGGGGAAGGGGGGAGTTGAACCCCCACGCCCTTTCGGGCACACGGACCTGAACCGTGCGCGTCTGCCATTCCGCCACTTCCCCGTGGCTTGACCTGGAACACCGTATCTCATCGCGGTCCCGCCTTCTGCGGCGGGTGCCCGGACATATTACGCTGTTCACCGGTCATCGCCACGAGCGATCACCGTTCGTGGCGGACGAAACTGTAGCACGACCTCGGTGCCGTCCACGAACGGGCCGCCGGCACCCGGCCGAGCGGCATGTGAGCTGCGGAGGCGGTGTCCGGATACCATCATGGCCTCGGGACCCGAGGAGGAGCCGGTGAGCGTGCTGCAACGCTTTGAAAAGCGTCTGGAAGGCCTAGTCGAGGGGGCCTTTGCCAAGGTCTTCAAAGGGGTGGTCCACCCCGTGGAGATCCTCAACGCCATGCAGCGGGAGGCCGAGGCGCACAAGGCGATCCTGGCCGGCGGGCGCACGTTGGTGCCCAACCGCTACGTGATCGATCTCTCGCCCTACGACCACAGTCGGCTGGCGCCCTACGCCGCCGCGCTGGCTCAGGAGCTGGCCCAGTCGCAGGCGGAGTTCATCGGCGAGCAGGCCTGGACGGTCTACGGGGACGTGATCGTCGAGATCGAGCGCGGCGAGGGGCTGGACACCGGCATGTTCCGGGTCACCGCCGAGGTCTACACCGGTGGCGACGTGGCGCCGGTCTCCGCGCCCGGCGGCTACGACGCCGGTCCCGGCTACCCGGCGTACGACCAGGGTGGCGGCTACGGCCCGCCGCCCGGGCACGGCGGTGGCCGCAACGTCCGGCTGGTCTCCGGCGACGGCCGCACCTACCCCCTCCAGATGGGCTCGACCGTCATCGGTCGCGGCGACCAGGCCAACCTGCGCCTGCCCGACGTCGGGATCTCCCGCCGGCACGCCCGGCTGGACTTCGACGGCGGCCAGGTCGTGCTGACCGACCTCGGCTCCACCAACGGCACGATGGTCAACGGCCAGCGCGTCTCCGCCGTCGCCCTCAACCCGGGCGACATGGTCCAGCTCGGCACGACCACCCTGACCTTCCGCGTGGACGGCTGATCCGCGTTGCCGGAACTCGTCATCACCGTCGCCCGGTTCGGGTTCCTCATCCTGCTGTGGATCTTCGTGTTCACGGTGGTCGGGGTGATTCGCCGGGACCTCTTCGCGGGAGCCCGCTCGGGTCGGCTGGTGGCCGCGCCGCGCGGGGTCGGCGCCCCGGCCGGACCGGCGGCGAAGCCGGCGAAGGTGAAGCGGGGCCGGGCCGCGCACCAGCTCGTGGTCACCGCGGGTCAGTTGGCCGGCACCCGGATCACCCTGGGTGAGGCACAGATCACCATCGGTCGCGCCGAGGACTCGACCCTGGTGATCACCGACGACTACGCGTCGGCGCGACACGCCCGACTCGTGCCGCGTGACGGGCAGTGGTACGTCGAGGACCTCGGATCGACTAACGGCACGTACCTGGATCGCGCTAAGGTCACCGGACCAACCCCCGTCCCCCTCGGCGTGCCGATCCGGATCGGCCGCACCTCTCTCGAATTACGGCCATGACTCTGACCCTGCGCTATGCGGCCCACAGCGACCGCGGTCTGATCCGAGACGGCAACCAGGATTCCGTCTACGCCGGACCGCGGCTGCTTGCCGTAGCCGACGGCATGGGCGGCATGGCCGCCGGTGACGTCGCCAGCAACATCGTCATCGGTGCCATGGCGCCCCTCGACGAGGACGTCCCCGGGGACGCCCTCGTCGACGCGTTGCGTTCTGCCGTGGGCACCGCCAACCAACAACTCCGCGACACCGTGGACGCCAACCCCCAGTTGGAGGGCATGGGCACCACGCTCACCGCGACCCTCTTCTCGGGCAGCAAGCTCGGCATGGTCCACATCGGTGACTCGCGGGCCTACCTCCTGCGCAACGGGGAGTTCGCGCAGATCACCAAGGACGACACGTACGTCCAGATGCTCGTCGACGAGGGCCGGATCAGCGCGGAGGAGGCGAGCAGCCACCCCCAGCGCTCGCTGCTCACCCGGGCGCTCGACGGTCGCGACATCGACCCCGAGTACAGCGTCCGTCAGGTGCTGCCCGGCGACCGCTACCTGATCTGCTCCGACGGCCTCTCGGGCGTGGTCAGCGCGGACACCATCGGCGACACCATGCGCGAGTACGCCGACCCGCAGCAGTGTGTCGAGCGCCTGGTGCAGCTGGCCCTGCGCGGTGGCGGCCCGGACAACATCACGGTGATCATCGCGGACGCCACCGACCAGGACATCGTCGAGGCGTCCCCGATCGTCGGCGGCGCCGCCGCCCGGGACCGGGGCATGGCCACTTCGGCCGACGTCTCCACCCCGGCGGCCCGCGCCTCCGCACTCTCCGCCCCCCGCGCGGCCACGCCCGAGGAGCCGACGGACACCCGCGACGACGAACCGGCAGGGCGCCGGCACCGCCCGTTGCGGACCGCCGCCATGCTGCTGGCGCTGCTGGTCATCCTCGGCGGTGGCCTCTTCGGCGGGTGGAGCTACACCCAGCGCCAGTACTACGTCGGCGCCACCGAGGACGGGCAGCTCGCCGTGTTCCGGGGCGTACCGGGCCAGATCGCCGGACTCGACCTGTCCCGCGTGCACGCCACCAGCGAGGCGAAGCTGGACGACCTCACCCTGGCCGCCCAGGAGCAGGTCAAGCAGGGCATCCAGGCCAAGAGCGAGCCGGACGCCGAGCGGCGGCTGGCCGAGCTCACCAGCGATGACCCGGCGAATCCGAACCTCAAGCCGCTATGTCCCCCGAGCCCGACCCCCACGGTCGCCGCGCTCAGCCCGACGCCGTCCGCCATCACCACCCCGGCGGCCCCGTCCGGCAGCGCCACCGCCATCCTGCCGGCGGCCACCCCCACCCCGACGCCCGCGCCGGCCGCGCCGACGACCACGCCTGACGCCGTCCCCTCCGACACCGTCCCGCCGGTCGATCCGGCCGGGTGCCGGTCGCCGGAGTGAGCGTCGGTTCGACCCGGAGGACGCATCCGTGACCGCAGCCGCCGTACCGGCAGCCTCGCCCGCCTCGACGGGCGAGCAGCCCGGCGTGCGCCTGGCCCGGTCCCGGCGCAACGCCGAGCTGTCCCTGCTGCTGCTCGCCATGGTGCTGGTGGCGGCATACTCGGCCACGGTCGAGGCGAACGTGTTGGACACGGTCACCTCGGACTTCTGGATCCCGGCCGCCGCGCTGGGCCTGGTCTTCCTCGGCCTGCATCTGGTGATCCGCTGGCTGGCACCCTTCGCCGATCCGGCGCTGCTGCCGGCGGTCGCCCTGCTCAACGGCATCGGCGTCGGCTTCCTGCGCCGTTACGACCTGGCTCAGGCGGCCCCGGAGGAGCGGGAACACCTGGCGATCTTCGCCGGCACCGGCGGCCGGCAGCTCGCCTGGACGCTCGGTGCGGTGATCCTCGCCGCCGGGCTGCTGGCGATCATGCGGGACCACCGGTCGCTCTCCCGGTACGCGTACACCCTGGGGTTGGCCGGCATCGTGCTGGTGATGATCCCGGCGGTGCTGCCAGCCCGGTTCTCCGAGATCAACAACGCCAAGCTGTGGATCCGGATCGGCGGCTTCTCCATCCAGCCGGGTGAGTTCGCCAAGCTCGCGCTGCTCGCCTTCTTCGCGTACTACCTGGTCCGCAAGCGGGAGGTGCTGTCGCTGGCCAGCCGCCGGCTGCTCGGCATCGACTTCCCGCGCGGGCGAGACCTCGGCCCGGTCCTCGTGGTCTGGATGATCAGCCTCCTCGTCCTGGTCTTCGAGAAGGACCTGGGCACCTCGCTGCTCTACTTCGGCATGTTCGTGGTGACGCTCTACATCGCCACCGAACGGGTGAGCTGGCTGCTGATCGGTCTGGTCCTCTTCTTCGGCGGCGCCTACGTGGCGTACCTGCTGGGCGGCACCGTCGGCGGCCCGTTCGCCAACTTCTACCTGCGGGCCGAGATCTGGCTCGACCCCTTCGGGGACCCGTACGACAAGGGCTACCAACTGGTCCAGGGCCTGCTCACGCTCGGCACCGGCGGGCTCTTCGGGGCCGGCCCGGGCGGCGGCCAGCCGACCCTGCTGCCCGAGGTGCAGACCGACTTCATCTTCGCCGGCATCGGCGAGGAGATCGGCCTCTTCGGCCTCTCCGCGCTGCTCGTGGTCTACCTGCTGATCGTCGAGCGCGGGCTGCGGGCCGCGCTCGCGGTCCGCGACTCGTTCGGCAAGCTGCTCGCCGGTGGCCTGGCCTTCACGCTGGGCCTCCAGGTCTTCGTGATCGTCGGCGGGATCAGCAAGCTCATCCCGCTGACCGGCCAGACCACCCCGTTCCTCTCCGCCGGTGGCTCCTCCCTGATGGCGAACTGGCTGCTCATCGCGACCCTGCTCCGGGTCTCCGACGGCGCCCGCCGGCCGGTGACCGGGGGCGGCCCCGTGAACCGGCCGGCGGGCGGCCCGCCGGAACAGCTGCACGGGGCCCCCACGGAGGTGATCCGGCCGTGAACGCACCCCTGCGCCGCGTCGGCGTGGTCGTCATGATTCTCTTCGGCCTGCTCTTCGCGAACCTGAACTGGATCCAGGCCTACAAGGGCGACGAGTACCGCAACAGCGACTACAACGGTCGGGTCCAGGTCGCCGAGTACGACCGCAAGCGCGGCAACATCGAAGTCGGCGGCACCGCGTACGCGATCAGCAAGGACACCGGCGGGAAGCTGCGCTACCTGCGCACCTATCCCGGTGGTGAGGAGTACGCGCATGTGCTCGGCTACCAGCCGGTCAACGGGAGCGCGGTCGGCATCGAGCGGACGGAGAACCAGTTCCTCGCCGGCACCAGCGACCAGCTCATCGCCAACCGGATTAAGGACATGTTCACCGGCGATCGGACCGGCGGCGGCAACGTCCTGCTGACCCTCTCCAAGCGGGCCCAGGACACGGCGTACAAGCAACTCCAGAACAACGAGGTCGGCGCGACCCGGGGAGCGGCGATCGCGATCGACCCGCGCACCGGCGCGGTGCAGGCGCTGGTCTCCATGCCGAGCTTCGACCCGAACCCGCTGGTCAGCCACGACACCGCTGCAGCGGCGAAGGCGTTCAACAAGCTCGAGCAGGACAAGGACCGGCCGCTGGCCAACCGCGCGCTCTCCGAGGTGCTGCCGCCGGGCTCCACCTTCAAGGTCATCATGTCTGCGGCGGCGCTGGAGAGCGGCTACACCAAGGAGACCAAGATCCCGGCCGGGCAGAGCTGGACCCCGCCGACGTCCGGCCAGCCGATCAAGAACGCGGCGGACTCGATCTGCCCGCAGAACGAGGTGACCCTGATCCAGGCGCTCACCGAGTCCTGCAACACCGGCTTCGCCCAGCTCGGCGTGGAGCTCGGGGCGGACAAGGTGAAGGAGAAGGCTCGCCAGTTCGGCTTCGAGCAGGACGACCTCACCGTCGGGCAGTTGGGCGAGGGCGGCCTGCCGGTGGCGGCCAGCCGGACCGGGGACATGACGGCACCGGGCGGAGCGACCGACCCGGCCGCCCTGGCCCAGTCGTCGATCGGCCAGCGCGACGTGCGGATGACCCCGCTGCAGGGCGCGTTGATGGCGGCGTCGGTGGCCAACGGCGGCAGCCAGATGCGGCCGTACCTGGTCAAGCAGCTGCTCGCCCCGGACCGCACCACCAGCTACTACACCGCGAAGCCGCGCGAGCTGCGCCAGCCGGTGAGCGGCACGGTCGCCAGCGACCTGCGGGACATGATGGTCAGCGTGGTCGAGAACGGCACCGGCAAGTCGGCCCGCATCGGCGGCTACACGGTCGGCGGCAAGACCGGCACCGCGCAGTCCGGCCCGGGCACCCCGGACCACGGCTGGTTCATCGGCTTCGCCCTGGACAAGAACGGCACCCCGATCTCGGCGGTCTGCGTGGAGCTGGAACAGGCCGGCAGCGGCGGCAGCCACGAGGCGGCCCGGATCGCGGGGCGGATCATGGCAGCGGCCATCGCCGACTCCGGGGGGCGCTGACATGCTCGGTCCCGGGGTGCTGCTCGGTAACCGCTACCGCCTCGACGAGCGGATCGCCAGCGGTGGCATGGGCGACGTCTGGCGCGGCACGGACCAGGTGCTGGGCCGGACGGTCGCGGTGAAGAGCCTGCTCCCCGCCCTGCTCGACGAGCCGGGCTTCGCCGAGCGGTTCCGCGGCGAGGCGCGGACGATGGCCACCATCAACCACCCCGGGGTGGTGGACGTCTACGACTTCGGCAGCGACCAGCAGATCGCCTTCCTGATCATGGAGTACGTCGAAGGCGACGCGCTCGCCTCGACGCTCAGCCGGGTCGGTCGGCTCACCCCGGCCCGGACCATGGCCCTGCTGGCGCAGGCCGCCGACGCCCTGCACGCCGCGCACGAGAAGGGGATCGTGCACCGCGACGTGAAGCCGGGCAATCTGCTGGTCCGGCCGAACGGCACGCTGGTGCTCACCGACTTCGGCATCGCCCGCTCGGACCTGGTGGGTCAGCTCACCGCCGCCGGCTCGGTGCTCGGCACGGCCTCGTACATCTCGCCCGAGCAGGCCACCGGCGCGGTCGCCACCCCCGCCTCCGACGTGTACGCGCTGGGCGTGGTCGCCTACCAGTGCCTTGCCGGCCGGCGGCCGTTCGAGGGGGACAACCCGCTCGAAATCGCCATGAAGCACGTCCGGGAGGCACCCCGCCCGCTTCCCGCCGACATTCCGCCCCAGGTTCGGGCGATCGTCGAGCGGGCCCTGGCGAAGGACCCGACGGCCCGCTGGCCGAGCGCCGCCGCCCTGGCCGGCGTCGCCCGGCAGGCCAAGCTCGCCCTGTCGCAGCAGGCCCGGGGCGGGGCGGGCCACGCCGGCCCGATCTCCGGCGTACCCTCCTCGCCGGCTGCTCCGGCGGCCCGGGCGCAGGCCCCGGCCGCGCCGCGCCCGCAGCCCCGGTCACCCGCGTCGCCCGCCCGGCCGCCGGTCGCGCCGCGACCCGCCGCGGTGCCGCAACCCGTCCCGCAGCCGCGCCCGGCGGTGGCGCCGCGCGGCGCGGCCACCGTCCCGCCGCCCCGGCAGCACAGCCCCGTCGCGTACGCGCGGCCGTCGGCCGCCCCGCCGGCTCCGCGCCGGTCCCGGTCCGGGCTGTGGGTCACCGCCGTGGTGGTGGCCGTACTGGTCGTACTGTGCTCGGGCGTGATTTCGTACTACTACCGGAAGTACGCGGCAACCGGTCGACCCGGCGCGCTCGCTCCGGTGAGCGTGATGTCCGGCGCGGTGCGGACCCACGGTGCGGACGATCTGGCCCTAACGTCGTACCGTCGTGAGGTACGACTCCAGCCGGCTGGCGGCGAGACGACGACGAGCGAAGGACGAGAGACGCGATGACAGCGCAGGCCCGCCTGCTCGGTGGCCGGTACCAGGTCGGCGAGCTGCTCGGCTACGGCGGCATGGCGGAGGTGCATCGTGGTCGCGATCTCCGGCTCGGGCGGGATGTCGCGATCAAGATGCTTCGGACTGATCTCGCCCGAGATGCCACGTTCCAGATGCGGTTCCGTCGCGAGGCGCAGAACGCCGCCTCGCTGAACCACCCGGCGATCGTCGCGGTGTACGACACCGGCGAGGAGACCGCGCCGACCGGCGAGACGTTGCCCTTCATCGTGATGGAGTTCGTCAACGGACGGACCCTCAAGGAGGTGCTGGGCGTCGAGGGCCGGCTCCAGCCGCGCCGGGCGCTGGAAATCTGTGCCGACATGTGCGCCGCGCTGGAGTTCAGCCACCGGCACGGCATCATCCACCGGGACATCAAGCCGGGCAACGTGATGCTCACCCAGACCGGCCAGGTCAAGGTGATGGACTTCGGCATCGCCCGAGCGCTGGCCAGCGGGGCCACCACGATGACACAGACCAGCGCCGTCATCGGCACCGCGCAGTACCTCTCCCCGGAGCAGGCGCGCGGCGAGTCGGTCGACGCCCGCTCCGACGTGTACGCGGCCGGCTGCGTCCTCTTCGAGTTGCTCTGCGGGCACCCGCCGTTCGTCGGGGACAGCCCGGTCAGCGTCGCGTACCAGCACGTGCGGGAGCAGCCGCCGACGCCGAGCAGCATCAACCGGGACGTCAACCCGGCGGTGGACGCCATCGTGCTCAAGGCGCTGTCCAAGAACCCGGTGAACCGCTACCAGAGCGCCGGCGAGATGCGGGCGGACCTGCTCCGCGCCGCCGCCGGCCGTCCGGTGCTGGCCACCCCGGTCATGCCCGCGGACGAGACCGCGGCGATGGCGCCGGCCGCCGCCGGGTACCAGACGCAGGTGATGGGTCCGCAGACCCACCAGCAGGTGCCGGCCCGGGTCGGCGACCCGCGCAAGCGGAAGAGCTCCTCCTGGGTGATCGCCACCTTCGCCGCGCTCGGCGTGCTCGCGGTGATCGCCCTGGCCACCGCCCTGTTCCTGAGGGAGAAGGGCGTGGAGCAGGTCCGGGTGCCGTCCCTGGAGGGCAAGGCCCAGGCCGCCGCCTTCCAGGACGTCCAGAACGTGGGGCTCGTCCCGGTGCTGGGCGATTCGGTGCAGAACAGCACCTGCAAGGAGGGCACCGTGGCCGGCCAGAGCCCGCCGGCCAGCACCCCCTTGAATAAGGGGGACAACGTCACGATCCAGATGTGTGGCGGCCCGGAGCAGGCCACCATCCCGGCCGGTCTGACGGGCTCCCAGTTCGAGAACGTCAAGCAGCAGCTCGAAAACCTGAAGCTCGCCGTCGAGTCCGAGCCGGTCGACAGCAGCCTGACGAAGGGCCTCGTCGTCAGCGTCGATCCCAAGGAGGGCACGACCGTACCGGTCGGCACCACCGTCAAGGTGCAGGTCTCCAAGGGCAACGTCGCCAAGGTCCCGGACGTGGTCGACCTCCCCAAGGACCAGGCGGTCAGGATGCTGAAGAACGCCGGATACAAGGTGAGAATCCTTGACGGTGACGAGACCTCCAACCCGGACCAGGTCGGCAAGGTCAGCAGGCAGAGCCCCGACGCGGAGAAGGACTACGCGAAGGGCAAGCAGGTCACCATCTACGTCGACATCGCACCGCCGGAGCCGACCGAGACGCCGACGTCGCCCACCCCGGACCCGACCGGCTCGCCCACGGCCGGCGGTGGCGGCGGAGGATTCCCCTTCCCCACCTCGCCTCCGGCGCGGCTCTCCGGCCAGTGACGGATCGAGGCCCCGACTCCGGTCGGGGCCTCGACGTTTTTGCCTACTCCGAATCGCTGCGGTGTCGGGGTGGCCGGGACACCGAAACCTCGCCGCTCCGGCGACGAACGCTGTCAGGCGGTGGCGAAGGCGGCCCGGCGACGGGCGTCCACCTCGGCCGCCAGCTCCGGGGCCCGCTCCAGCGCCTCGGGGAAGCCGCAGACCGCCAGCCAGTTGGCCAGCATGAGGTGCCCGCCCTCGGTCAGCACCGACTCGGGATGGAACTGGACGCCCTCGATCGGCAGGGTGCGGTGCCGCATCGCCATGACCACGCCGGAGCCCGTCCAGCCGGTCACCTCCAGCTCGTTCGGCAGCGTCTCGGGCAGCACGGCCAGCGAGTGGTACCGGGTGGCGGTGAACGGGTCGGGCAGGCCGGCGAGCACCCCGACCCCGTGGTGGCTCACCTCGGAGGTCTTGCCGTGCAGCAGTTCCGGCGCCCGGGTCACGGTCGCGCCGAACGCCTCGCCGATCGCCTGGTGACCGAGGCAGACACCGAACAGCGGAAGCTTGCCGGCGTACTCCCGGATGACGTCGAGGCAGATGCCGGCGCGGTCCGGGCTGCCCGGCCCGGGCGACAGCAGGACGCCCGCCGCGCCCGTCCGGCCGACCTCGGCGACGTCGATCTCGTCGTTGCGCCGCACCTCGCAGTCCGCCCCGAGCTGGCCGAGGTACTGCACCAGGTTGAAGACGAACGAGTCGTAGTTGTCGATCACCAGGACGCGCATCGGGTCACCTGTTCGGGGTGGTGGGCGGGGCGTTGTTGGTCTCCGTGCTGTACGGGATCTCCTCCTCGCTCGGCTGCACGCTCGGCACGGTGAGCTCGCCGCCGTCGCCGCCCGGCACGCCGGAGTCCTGGGTCACCTGGACATCGTCGAAGGGGAGCAGCGGCTCGGCCCACGGGAAGACCACGAACCAGAGCAGAGCGACCGCGGCCGCGCTGAGCAGCAGCGCGCCGATCAGCTTCCCGGCGAGCCCGAACGGCAGCTTGCGCCAGATCCACGCGTACATCGTCAGCCTTCCAGCTCCGGCGGCCGGCCCGCCGACTTGGCCACGACGTGGTCCAGCCGGGCGTGGATGATCAGTCGCTGGTAGTTGTTGAACTTGGGGTTGCAGGTGGTCAGGGTGAGCAGCTTCTCGGTCGGCTTCTGGCCCGGCCGACCCGGGACCGGCGCGACCACCTCCACCTGGGTCGGCCGCACGACCTGCTGCTGGTAGACCTTGTAGATGAACCACTCGGACTGCGACTCGACCACGATGTTGTCGCCCGACCTCAGCTCGTCCAGCCGCCAGAAGGTGGCCCGGATCCGGTGCCCCGCGACGGCGAAGTTGCCCACCTGGCCCGGCAGGGCGCTCTTCGGGTAGTGGCCCGGGGCGTACCGGATGTCGTCCGGGGTGACCCCCTCGACCACCACCCAGTGCTTGTCGAGCTTGGGGATGTAGAGCCCGGCGACGGGCTTGCCCTCGGCGGGCGGGGTGGGTTTGGGGGCGGGGCCGGTCGGGGCGACCGTCGGGTCGGTGTCGCCGCCCCACTCCTGGGCGAGCTGGCTGTTCAGGTCGTTCTGGTGGGCGTCGACGATCACCGTCTTGCCCCAGATCTCGTATCCGGCGAAGAGCAGCACGATCAGGCCGAAGGTGATCAGCACCTCGCCGGTGGCCCGGATGCCGGTGCGTAGCCGGGAGCCGACGCTGGGACGGGTCAGCTCCGAGTAGACGCTCTTGTACCCCTCCCCGGTCTGCTCGGGCCGGAGCTGCACCACGCGCTCACCCCGCCGAGGCTGGGGCGGCTCGGCCGGAGTGCCGTCCGGCTCGTCGCCGCGCTTCTCGCGCAGCGGCGGCACGGCACCCATCAGCGCGGTGTGGTCGAGCCCGGGGTGGTTCGGGCGCCGGGCGGTGACGGCCGGGAGCACGGCGGTAGCCCCCGGATCCGCCGGCACGCCGCCGGCTTCGGGTCGCCCGCCCGCCTGCGGTGCGCCACCGGGCGCTGCCGATCGTGGCACCCCACCGGAGGGTGTGGCCGGCTGCGGCGAGCCGGCGGCCCGCTCCCCGCCCGCGGGTCCGGTGTCCCGGGCGCGGCTCTCGGCACCGTCAGCGGAGCCGGAACGGGTCTCCGGCCGGCCGGTCACCTTGGGAATGATCGCGGTCGGCGCGTCGCCCGGGGCGGCCGGTCGTACCCCCGGCGTCGAGGCGGGGGTGGACGGTCGGCTGCCGGGCTGCTCGCCAGCCTTGGCCGGCGAGGCGGCCGCCGCCCCCGGCCCGGCCGCCCCCGGCCCGGCCGCCCCCGGCCCGGCCGTGCCCGGCGCTGCGGTGGCTGGCGCTGCGGTGGCTGGCGCTGCGGGGGCCGGGCCAGCGGTGGTCGGCCGGGTGGCGGCTGGTGCTGCGGCGGCCGGGCCGGCGGCCGTCTGGCTGGTTGCGGTCTGGCTGGTTGCGGTCGGCGCCGTGGGGGCCGGCCCGGCGGCGCCCGGCTGGGTGGCGGCTGGCGCTGGGGCGGCCGGGCCGGCGGTGGTCGGGCTGCTCGTACCGGACGGGTCCACGGCCCGCGCGCCGGTGGTCGGCCGGTCGGAGCCGCCAGCGGTCGGCCAACCGCCGGGGGCGGTCTGCTGGGGGGCGGGCGGCGGGGTGGGCTGCGAACGTGCGGAGGCCGCGTCCTCGCCCCATCGCGGCGGCGGCTCGGTGGGCAGCCGGCGCGGCGGCACGCCCTGGCCGGTGCCCGGCCAGGCGCTCGGCGCGGGGCGCTGCGTGGCCTGGGGCGGCGGGGCGGCCGCTGCCTGCTGGGGCGCGCTCGTCACGACGGTCCGGTGCTGGTCCGGGCCGAGACCGGAACCGCCCGGATCGGCACCGGGAGCGGCCGGCCGATCCGGGCCGGCGGGCGCGGCACGGCGCTGGTCGTGGATCGCCGGCGGCGGGATCCGATCGCGGTCGGCGGCGGTCGGCGGGACCCGGTCGCGATCCGCGGGGGCCGACGCGGTGCGGGTGCCTCCGGCGCTGTCGCCGAAGAACGCGGTCCGCCGGTCGTCGACCGGCGGACGGGGTACGGCGGGCTGGCGCTCGACCGGTTCCGGCCAGGGAAGGTTGAGCGCGGGAGGCGCCGGCGGCGGGGTCGGGGCCGGGCGCTCGACCGGGCGGATGAATGCGGTGGGCTCGTCGCTGTCGTCGCGGTGGCGCCCGTTCCGTTCCCGGGGCTCCTCAGTGGTCACCGGGGCACCTTCGCGGAGCGGAGGGCGGTCGAGTCCTCGAACGCCGGAACGGTGACCGTGGAAACGGTCTCGGAATAGCCGAGCTGGTAGTGGTCGACCGCTTCCTTGAACAACCGGACTCCCTCGGACGCGGCGAGGGCCTGCTGGAGCGAGGCGGGGTCGCCGATAGCCACGATCTTGAAAGGAGGGGAGTACACCCGGCCGTGCAGCAGCAGGGTGTTACCGACGCAGCGTACCGCGCTGGTGCTGAGGACACGCACATTCATGATTGACATGGCCTCGGCTCCGCCCGCCCAGAGCGCGTTCACGACCGCCTGGACGTCGCCCTGGTGGACGACCAGATCGTCGTTGCTGGCACCTTTGGGCAGAGTCTGGTCGGCCCGCCGGGGCGCGTCGTTGAGTTCGATGGTGAGGCCGATGCCGGTGAGTGCGGTGAACCCGGCGACCTGCCGGCTGGCGGCGGCGCGGTCCCGCTGCTCCCTGATCGGCCCGTCGGTGCCGGCCAGGGCGGCGGTCTGCTCCTCGACCTCGGCGCGCAGCTGCGCGGCCCTGGCCTCGCTCTGCGCGACCTGCTCGCGCCGGTCCTCGATCAACTGGGTGAGCTGCGGGCGGCGGTCCTCCCGCAGCGCGGTGCCGCCGGCCGTGGTCGCGGTCGTGGTGAACAGCAGGCCCGCCGCGGCGGCGATCAGGGGTACGCCGACCGACCATCCCGGGCGGCGTTGCCGTGGCCGCCGGGGCAGCAGGCCGACGACCGCCCGCCGGAGGACCTTCTGCCAGGAGGCGGCGCCGGACGTGTACTCCACCGGGCGTTCCCTTTCCCGTTGTCTCGTTCCGGGCCGCGACGGTGCGGACCGGTGTGCTCGACCCGAAAAGTCCCACCCTTTTCGGTCACTCCGTGCACCGGCCTGACCCCATTCGTGGCCCGGACGGTCCTTCGGGACTACGCTAGCTGTCGAACATTATTGGCCATGGACCGTCGCCCTCGCGCCCGGTTGTCAGGCCGGACGAGGTCGTACCCCCCTCTGGAGAGCGTCGTGCCCAAGTCTCAGGTCCGCAAGAAGAAGGTGTACACCCCGCCGACGGACGTCCGTCCGACGGCAACGGCGGCGACGCGCAAGCCTAGCCCGGTGTGGCTGCCGATCACCGCGGTCACGCTGATCGTGACCGGGATCGGCTGGCTGGTCGTGTACTACCTCTCCGAGCAGGCTTACCCGGTCGCCTCGTGGAGCTACTGGAACCTCGCGGTGGGCTTCGGCGCGATGGTCGCCTCGCTCATCCTGCTCTCCCGCTGGCGCTGACCCGGTCGACGGCCGGCCCGGCTCCCACCGAGACAACTCCGTGGGGGTCCGGGTCGTTGTCCTGTCCGGTGCCGATAGGTCGTCGCTGACCGGTTTCGTCCCCTCCGTCCGGTGGATAAACGTCACGCCACCACGCCCCAGCCCGGCGGGGACGATCCCGTCCACCTAAGGTGTCCGCAGGGCGGCGTGGCCGGATGCGAGATGACTCACGTTACTGCTGGGTAACCTTGCGCGTAGGCTGCACTGCATGACCGAGCGGAGCGAGGTCATCGGCCGGTCGGGTCGGGGTGGCGGTGGCGGCGGAACGCCGGCCGGCCCCTGAGCCGTTCCCGGTCGCCGAGCCGCTCGACAGGCAGCAGACCGGGAGGCCAACTCGATGGGCAGCGTCCAGATCGTCACCACGATCCTCGCGGCCGCCATCACCGCCGTGGCGGTGTGGCTTGCGGTACGCGCGGTCATGAAGATGACGGCCGTCATCCGGCTGGGGCAACCCGCGCCGGAGCGGTTCACCGACAAGGGCGCCCGCACGAAGAAGATGCTGGTGGAGACCGCCGGCCACACCCGCATGCTCAAGTGGAGCGTGATCGGCGCGGCGCACTGGTTCGTGATGGTCGGGTTCATCGTGCTGTCGCTGCTGGTGCTCGAGGCGTACTTCGAGGTGGTCGGCCCGGGCGGCGGGCTGCCGATCATCGGAGACTGGACGATCTTCGGCCTGGCCACCGAGTGGATCGGGATCTTCGGCCTGGTCGGCATCCTGGTGCTGATGGCCATCCGGCTGCGCAACCGGCCCAACCGGCCGGGCAACCGGTCCCGGTTCACCGGCTCGACCATGTGGCAGGGCTACTTCGTCGAGTGGGTCGTGCTGCTCGTTCTGATCTTCGGCTTCGTGATCCGGGGCTTCAAGGTCGCCACCGACCACTTCGAGTTCCCGGTCTGGGCCACCCCGCTCAGCCACGCGGTCGGTGCCGCGCTGCCGGCCTGGACGGCCGGGGTCAGCGTCGCCGCCCTCATCAAGATCGTCATCTCGATGACCTGGCTCATCGTGATCTCGCTGAACGTCACCATGGGTGTCGCCTGGCACCGCTTCCTGGCCTTCCCGAACATCTTCTTCAAGCGGGAGCCCGAGAAGGCGGCCGGTTCCGGTCTCGGCGCGCTGCGGCCGATGATGAGCGACGGCAAGCCGCTCGACTTCGAAGAGGCCGACCCGGAGAAGGATCAGTTCGGCGTCGCCCAGGTCGAGCAGTTCACCTGGAAGGGCCTGCTGGACTTCAGCACCTGCACCGAGTGCGGTCGCTGCCAGTCGCAGTGCCCGGCCTGGAACACCGGAAAGCCGCTGTCGCCGAAGCTGCTGGTGCTGAGCCTGCGCGACCACGCGTACGCCAAGGCGCCGTACCTGCTGGCCGGTGGCGGCAAGGACCTGACCGGCGAGGAGAAGGCCACCCAGGAGCAGCTCGCGAACGTCGACGTGCTGGCCATGGCCGAGGCCGACCGGCCGCTGATCGGCACCGCGGACGAGGGCGGTGTCATCGACCCGGACGTGCTCTGGTCCTGCACCACCTGCGGCGCCTGCGTCGAGCAGTGCCCGGTCGACATCGAGCACGTGGACCACATCGTCGACATGCGCCGCTACCAGGTGCTGATCGAGTCGAGCTTCCCGTCCGAGGCCGGCGTCATGCTCCGCAACCTGGAGAACAAGGGCAACCCGTGGGGTGCCCCGCAGAACACCCGCGAGGACTGGACCAAGGGCCTGGACTTCGAGGTGCCGCGGGTCGGCGAGGTCGAGGACTTCGAGTACCTGTTCTGGGTCGGCTGCGCCGGCGCGTTCGAGGACCGGGCCAAGAAGACCACCCGCGCGGTCGCCACGCTGCTCAACGAGGCCGGCGTCTCCTTCGCCATCCTCGGCGAGGGCGAGACCTGCTCGGGTGACCCGGCCCGCCGGATCGGCAACGAGTTCGTTTTCCAGATGCTCGCCCAGCAGAACGTCGAGACGCTGAACGAGGCGTTCGAGGGCCGGGAGAAGAGCAAGCGGAAGATCGTGGCCACCTGCCCGCACTGCTTCAACACGCTGGGCAACGAGTACGGGCAGCTCGGCGGCGAGTTCGAGGTCGTCCACCACACCCAGCTGCTGGCGCACCTGGTCAGCGCCGGCAAGCTCACCCCGGTGCAGCCGGTCGACGGCGGCGTGACCTACCACGACCCCTGCTACCTGGGCCGGCACAACCGGGTCTTCGCCGCCCCGCGTGAGGTGCTCGGCGACTCCATCCAGGGTGAGATCACCGAGATGCCGCGCAACAGCGAGCGCTCCTTCTGCTGCGGTGCCGGCGGCGCCCGGATGTGGATGGAGGAGAAGATCGGCAAGCGGATCAACGTGGACCGGGTCGAGGAGGCCATGTCCACCGGGGCGAAGACCATCGCGGTCGGCTGCCCGTTCTGCTCGACGATGCTCAACGACGGGGTCAACGGCAAGGGCGCCGGCGAGCAGGTCGAGGTCGTGGACGTGGCCAGCGTGCTGCTCCGCTCGGTCAAGCCCGGGGGCGCCGCGGGCGAGAAGGAGACGGCCGGCGCGGCCGGCTGAGCGAGCTCCTACGGACCACGGGAGCGGCGCCACCCTGCGGGGTGGCGCCGCTCTCGTTCGGTGCCGCGCTCACGGTCCGGACCCGCGTGCTCATGCGGTCTGGCGGGGCCGTGCAAGAATCCCGTCCGAGGTGAGACGAACATCGACAGCCTTCTGGTCACCACGCTGTTGCCCCTGGTCGGCTTCGTCCTGCTGACCGCCGGCAACGCGTTCTTCGTGGCGGCCGAGTTCGCCCTGGTCACCGTCGACCGAGCGGAGATCGACCGGCGGGCCGGCGAGGGCGACGGCCGGGCGGCGACCGTACGCCGGGCGCTGCGCGAGCTTTCCTTCCAGCTCTCCGGCGCGCAGCTCGGCATCACCATCACCGCGCTGCTCACCGGCTATCTGGCCGAACCGGCCCTGGCCCGGCTCTTCGCCCCGCTGCTGCGCCCGTTCGGCGGGGCGGACCGGTTCGGCGGGCTGCTCGCCCTGGCCCTGGCCACGCTGATCTCGATGCTCTTCGGCGAGCTGGTGCCGAAGAACCTGGCGCTGGCCCGGCCGATGCCGGCCGCGCTGGCCACCGCCGGGCCGATGCGGACCTTCGCCCGGACCTTCGGCTGGCTGATCCGGCTGCTCAACGACTCGGCGAACCGGCTGGTCCGCCGGCTCGGCGTGGAGCCGCAGGAGGAGCTGGCCAGCGCCCGGTCCCCGGAGGAGCTGGGACTGCTCGCCGCCATCTCGGCCCGGGCCGGCGCGCTGCCGCCGGACACCGCGATGCTGCTGCGCCGCACCATCCGGTTCGGCGACAAGCGGGCCGCCGAGGCGATGACCCCCCGGGTGGACGTGATCGCCCTGCGGGCGACCGCCACCGTCGCCGAGTTGCTGGACCTGTCCCGGCAGACCGGCCGGACCCGGTTCCCGGTCTACGAGGAGACGCTCGACCTGGTCACCGGCGTCGCCGGAGTGCCGGACGCGCTCGGCGTACCGCTGGCCCGTCGCGGGTCCACCACCGTCGCGGCGGTCGCCCGCGAGCCGGTGTACGTCCCGGAGAGCCTCGACCTGGACGGGGTCCTGGCCGCACTGAAGGCGGCCGGTGCCGATCTGGCCATCGTGGTCGACGAGTACGGCGGCACGGACGGCGTGGTGACGGTGGAGGACCTGGTCGAGGAGCTGGTCGGCGAGATCGCCGACGAGTTCGACCCGGACGCGGTCGACGACCTCGGTCCGGTCGAGCTGACCGTGCCGGGAGGTGAGCGGACCGTCCTGGTGGACGGCGTGCTGCGCGAGGACGAGCTGGCCGAACAGGCCGGCTTCCGGCTGCCCGAGGGGCCGTACGAGACGCTCGCCGGCTTCCTGATGGCCCGGCTCGGGCACATCCCGGTACCCGGCGAGACCGTCGAGGAGGCCGGGTACGAGTTCACCGTGGTGGAGGTCGAGCGGCACCGCGTGGAGCAGGTCCGGGTGGTCCGCCCCGAGGAGCCCGACGGCGATGAGTGAGCTGCTGATCGCCGTCCTGCTGCTGCTCGGCAACGCCTTCTTCGTGGGCAGCGAGTTCGCCCTGATCGCGTCCCGGCGTACGGTGATCGAACCGCTGGCGGCGGGGTCGAAGCGCGCCTTCTGGGCGCTCTCCGCGATGAACCAGATCCCGTTGATGATCGCCGGGGCGCAGCTCGGCATCACGGTCTGCTCGCTCGGCCTGGGCGCCATCGCCGAGCCGGCGCTGGCCCACCTGCTGGAGACGCCGTTCGAGCGGCTGGGCCTGCCGGCCTCCGCCGTGCACCCGGTGGCGTTCGTGATCGCGCTGGGCGTGGTGGTCTTCCTGCACACTGTGGTCGGGGAGATGGTGCCGAAGAACATCACCCTGGCCGGCCCGGAGCCCTCCGCGCTCTGGCTCGGTCCGGCGATGCTGGCCTTCTGCGTCGCCACCAAGCCGCTGCTGCTGGCGATGAAGTGGTCGGCCCGGCAGGTGCTGCGACTGTGGCGGGTGGAGGCGACCGACGCCGTGAAGACCGTGTTCACGGCGGAGGAGTTGGCCGGGCTCGTCTCGCAGGCGCGTACCGAGGGGCTGCTGGACGCGGAGGAGCACGCCCGGATCACCGGCGCGCTGGCCCTGCACAGCCGTACCGCGGCGGACGCGCTACAGCCCTGGTCCACGGTGACCACGGTGGCCGAGGACGTCTCACCGGCCTCGCTGGAGGTGTTGGCGACGCGGACCGGCCGGTCCCGCTTCCCGGTGGTGCAGCGGTCCACCCGCCGGGTGCTCGGCTTCGTGCACGTCAAGGACGTGCTCGGGTACGCGGGCGCGGGCCGGCGGGCCCCGGTGCCGGTCGAGGTCTACCGGCCGCTGGCCGTGGTGCCGCCCGACCGCACGCTGGCCGATCTGCTGCTCGCCATGCGACGCGAGCGGCGGCACATGGTGCTGGTGAGTGACGGTCGCCGTGCGCTGGGTGTGGTGACCCTGGATGACGTATTGACCGCGATCGTTGGAAGGTGAATGAATACCCTTGGTGTGCAAGCCGTCGCAGATACGTGATTGAACAAAAGGTCGCCTTGATTCCACCCGGTGCCTTCCCTAATGTGGGGCACCGACCGCTGTGGGTCGTCCGCCCCGACCTTCCCTCTCGCGGGGCGCCCGGCGGTCGGTTGCAAAGGAGTCCGTGCCGGTGGCAACCACGCCCCCTCATCGTCACGCCCCGAGTCAGCCGCCCGCCAGACCGGTCGGAGCACGCCGGGTCCTACGCCGTCTCCTCACCCTGGTCGCGGCCGTCGCGGTCGGCGCCGGGATGCTGACGGCTCCGGCGCACGCGGCGCCGTCGGTGGACGAGATCGACAAGCAGATCGACAAGCAGTGGGAACAGCTCGAGCCCACCATCGAGAGCTACAACAAGATCCGTGCCCAGCTCAAGAGCAACCAGAAGAAGTCCGCGAACCTCGAGAAGAAGATGGTGCCGCTGGAGCTGGAGTCGGCCCTGGCGATGAACCGGGTCGGCGACATGGCCGCCCGCTTCTACATCCAGGGCCCCTCGCAGGACATCGGCGCCCTGCTGGTGAGCACCAAGCCGGGCACGCTCGGTGAGCAGCTCGTCATCCTCGACCGGCTGGCCGAGCAGCAGCGCAAGCAGGTCGCCGGGGTGCTGGCCATCCGTGACAAGTACAACGCGCAGAAGCAGAAGCTGGACGCCCTGATCGAGACCCAGAAGAAGCAGGTCGCCGAGCTGAACGCGAAGAAGAAGCAGATCGACGCCGAGATCAAGCGGCTGACCGCGATGCTGCCGGTGACCTCGGTGCGGGTGGAGGGTTGCCCGAACATCGACGGCGTGGTCAGCAGCGCCGCGCGTACCGCGATCAAGACCGCCTGCGCGCAGGTCGGCGACCCGTACGTCTGGGGGGCCACCGGCCCGAACTCGTTCGACTGCTCCGGCCTCACCCAGTACGCCTACAAGGCCGCGGGCATCTACCTCACCCACTTCACCGGCGCGCAGTGGAGCGAGACCAAGGCGGTCTCCAAGTCCGACGCCCGCCCCGGTGACCTGGTCTTCTTCTACAGCGACCTGCACCATGTCGGGCTCTATCTCGGCAACGGGTTGATGGTGCACGCGCCACGGACCGGCAAACCGGTCCAGGTCGCGAAGGTCGCCTACATGCCGGTCGCCGGGTATCGCCGGGTCTACTGACCCCGATCAGCACGAAGGCCCCCGGTCCACACGGACCGGGGGCCTTCGTCGTCGGGACCGGTCAGGCCGGCGCGCCGACCGCGGCCGGCAGGATCTGCACGTCGTCGAGGTTGACGAACATCACCCGGTGGCCGAACTGGACCTGCACGTACCGGTTCTCGCCCCGGATGACGGTCCAGTCACCCGGCGCCGAACCGTCGAAGGTGACGGCCCGGTAGTACTCGCCCGGCAGGACGCCACCGACCGCGTACCGCTGGCCCGCCGCGAAGGTGTACTGGAGCGGCGCGATGGTCTGGACCGGCACACCGGCCGGGTACGCCTCCCGCTCCGGGTAGGCCCGCCCGTACACCGGAATCGTGGCCCTGCCCGGCTTGGGGGTCACCACGAAGCCCGCCGCCCACTTGGCGGTGGGCGCCGAGGCCGGGTTGTGGAACCACGCCTTCTGCCCGAGGTACCAGATCGCCGTCCAGTCGCCCTGGACGTCCGCGAGGGCGTACGTCTGGCCGGCGGAGGCGCGGGCGCCGTGGTCGGAGATGTACATGGTGTCCGGCGTGCCGTTCGGGCGCAGCCCGAGGTCGTTCACCAGCGGCGCGTCGGGGCTCGGCGCGGTGTGCAGGATGACCGACGAGGAGCCGCGCAGCGGGCAGGGCGCGGCCGGCGGCTTGGGCGTCGGCACGCCCGGCGGCTGCTGGTTGCAGCCCGTGAAGGCCGGCTGGTTGGTGGCGTAGTCCGGGTCGATGGTGACCAGGCCGGTGTGCGGCGTGCCGGTGCCCTGGAACGGCGCCTTCATCAGGTCGAAGTAGTGCGACCAGTCCCAGTACGGACCCGGGTCCCAGTGCATCCCGGCGACGTACCCGGGCAGGATGCCGGGCACGTTGTCGTGGCCGAGGATGTGCTGCCGGTCCAGCGGGATCTGGAAGCGCAGGGCCAGGTGGCGGACCAGCTTGGCCGAGGTCCGGTACATCGCCTCCGTGTACCAGGTGCCGTGGCCGGCGAAGCCCTCGTGCTCGATGCCGATGGACTTGGCGTTGACGTACCAGTTGCCGGCGTGCCAGCCGACGTCCTTGGCCTTGATGTGTTGCGCGACGTAGCCGTCGACCGAGCGCAGCGTGTAGTGCCAGCCCAGGTAGTCGGCCCGCTTGACCAGGTTCACGCTCGGGCCGAAGTAGCCCTCGGTGTCGTGGATGATGATGTACTCGATCTTCTGCTGCGCCGGCCGGTTGCCGAGGTCGTGGTTGCCGTAGTCACCGGGGTTGGCGCTGAGCTGCTCGTACGGGGCGGGGATCCACTCGCAGGCGAGCCGGACCGGGCACTCCAGCCCGTCCGGCCGCTCGGCGCGGCGCAGCCCCAGCTTGTGCAGCCCGGACTCGTCCGGCGTCACCGCGGTCGCGGCCAGGGTCACCCGCTGCCCGTCGTCGGTGGTCCGGCCGGCGCCCTGGCCGATCTGGTCGTACACCTCGTCGGCGAAGGCCGCTGCGGCGTCCTCGGTGTCCGCGCCGGAGTACCGGGCCACCGAGCCGTACCAGGCCGCCGGGTCGCTGCCGGTACCGACCGGCCCGCCCAACCCCTTCTGGTACGACGCGAGCAGCGCCGCGCCGCCCCGGATGTTCGCCACGACGTCGGTGCGCAGCGTCTCCGTTGGGATGCCGGTGAGCGCGGCGGCCGCGTCGACGGTCTGCAGGGACGCCTGGGGCAGCACGTCGCCGGTGGGCGCGGCGGCGACGGCCGGGTCGAGGGTGAGCGGCCGGGACTCGTCGCCCCGGGGGTCCTCGTTCTCGTCCACGTGCGCGGCGGACGGGGTCGAGGCGACCTGTTCTGCGTCGGTGAGGTGCATCGGCCCGTAGCCACCGCTGGTGCTCGGCTGGCCCGGGTGGGTGTCCCAGCGGGACTCCAGGTAGGAGACGCCGAGCAGGACGGCCTGCGGCACGCCGTACTCGTCGGCCGCGGCGGCGTACTGCTGCTGCCGGTCGCTGGCGTTGTTGGTGGGCGGTTCGGCAGCCACCGGGCCGGTGGTACCGAGCGCGGTGGCCGCCGCCACGGCGGCGGCCAGCAGTATCCGTCTGCCCGACGGCGGGGGTGAGAGGTGCATCGAACCTCCAGACAGGGATGGGGGTCACTGCGTTCCCACCCTCACTCCGCACCCGGCTCGCGGTCAATACCTTTCCAGCAGGTAATCGGCTTTGAAGGAAACCTTCACCAATGTCGATCATGACCGCGAATTTACGTACGGAGTGTCACGGCCCCCTGGGTTGCGGATCGATAACAGCGATCTCTACTCTGGTCAATCGTCGGGCCGCCAGTTCACCGTCCAGCCCGGGTGGTGACGGTCGGACACCGCCGAGTCGCCTCCGGGCGAGCCGGGGACCCAGGTAACCGGGGTGAATCCGCAGCCTCTGCGGTAGGGCGGCTCCCTTCCCGCCCGAACCCGTCAGCTAACCCGGTAGGCGGTCGGGAAGAAGGAGTACGGAGCCCGGTGGCACACCATGCCCCGCGGCCGCCGTCGGTCCGGTCGGTCGACCGGCTGCCGGCTGCGCCGCGTTCACGCTGGTCCCGCTTCACCACCGCCCTCGCCGCCCTGGTCGGCACCGCCGTCATCCTGACCGGCGGCGCCACGGCGGCCCACGCCGACCCGTCGGTCGCCGAGATCGAAGCCCAGATCGACAAGGACTGGAACAAGCTCGAACCGGTCATCGAACAGGTCAACGCCACTCGTGAGGACCTCGCCGCCAAGCGCAAGCAGGCCGCGGCGCTGGCCAAGCAGATCGCCCCGCTTGAGGCCCAGGTCGACCGCGCCCTCGGGCAGGTCGGTGGGCTCGCCGCGGACGCGTACAAGGGGGACAACATCTCCACGGTGAACGCGCTGCTGGGCAGCCGCTCCCCGGGCGAGATAGTGGACAGCCTCGAACTGCTCGACCGCTTTGCGCACCGGCAGCAGCAGCAGGTGCAGACCGTGGCCGCGCTGCGCGACCAGCTGGCCGCGAAGAAGAAGCCGCTGGACGAGATGATCGCCAAGCTGGCCCGCACCGAGGCCCAGCTCGCGGCGCAGAAGAAGCAGATCGACGCCGAGATCGCCCGGCTCCAGAAGCTGCGGCTCAAGGTCTACGGCAACGGCGGTGGCGGGCCGCTGCGTCCCGCGCCCTGCCCGGCCGGCTACCCGGGCGGTCCCGGCGGGGTGGCGGCCAAATTCGCCTGCGCCCAGATCGGCAAGATCTACGTCTGGGGCGCCGCCGGCCCGGACCACTACGACTGCTCGGGCCTGACCATGGCCGCCTGGGCCAAGGCTGGCGTCTCACTGCCGCACAACGCCCGGCAGCAGCACGACGTCACCAGGCGGGTGAGCCGCAGCGAGCTGCGCGTAGGCGACCTGGTCTTCTACTACAGCGACCTGCACCACGTCGCGCTGTACGTCGGCGACGGCTGGGTGGTGCACGCCTCGCAGTCCGGCAAGCCGATCACGATGAAACGCGTCGACGACGGCCAGATCAACAGCTACGGCCGCCCGGGCTGACCGGTCCGCAGGGGCTCCCGCGACGCGGGGCCCCTGCGTCGTCGTTCAGCTCAACGGGTCGGCCAGACCCGCCAGTTGCGCCAGGATCGGCTCGGGGTCGGCCCGCGCTGCCCCTGGTAGCGCGACCCGTAGACCGCCGATCCGTACGGGTGCTCGGCCGGCGAGGAGAGCCGGAAGATGCAGAGCTGGCCGATCTTCATGCCCGGCCAGAGCGTGATCGGCAGGTTCGCCACGTTGGACAGCTCCAACGTGACGTGCCCGGAGAAGCCGGGGTCGATGAAGCCCGCCGTCGAGTGGGTGAGCAGCCCGAGCCGGCCCAGGCTGGACTTCCCCTCCAGCCGTCCGGCGAGCTGGTCGCCCAGCGAGATCACCTCGAGGGTCGAGGCGAGCACGAACTCGCCCGGGTGCAGCACGAACGGCTCGCCCTCGGGGACCTCCACCATCGACGTCAGCTCGTCCTGCTGGACCGCCGGGTCGATGTGGGTGTAGAGGTGGTTGTTGAAGACCCGGAAGAGTCGGTCCAGGCGTACGTCGATGCTGGACGGTTGGACCAGCGTGGGCTCGAAGGGCTCCAGCGCGAGCGTGCCCGCCTTGATCTCGGAGACCAGGTCACGGTCGGAGAGCAGCATCGGAACACCATAGCGACCGGTACGGGTGACCTGCGTGTCGGACTACATCTTCGTACACCTGTTCGATAGAATGTCCGCATGGCTTCCTGGTCCGATTTTGCCGCCGACGAGCCCCGACTCGCCGACGAGATCCGCCTTCTCATGCAGCAGTACGGGCCAGGGTTCGGCTACCTCGCCACGGTCCGCGCCGACGGCGGGCCGCGGGTCCACCCGGTCTCCCCCGTCATCACCGACGACGGGCTCTACTGCTTCGTCATCGACTCGCCCAAGCGGCGCGACCTCGAACGCGACGGCCGCTACGCGCTGCACTCGTTCCCGCCCGAGGAGAGCGACGACGAGGCGTACGTGGCCGGCCGGGCCCGGCCGGTGACCGATCCGACGACCCTGGCCCGGCTGGCCGAGCTGGGCCGGGCCGCGCCGCAGGTCGACTGGCGGCTCTTCGAGTTCACCGTCGACGTGGCGATGCTGACCCGGCGTGGGCAGGCGTCCCAGCCCGGCGCCGGTAGGCCGCAGGTGCGGGTCTGGCTCGACCCGCTGGCGAGCGCCCCGCCCCGGCATGCCGTGGCGGCCAAGGGGCGGCGGGGTCGGCACGGCTTCGACACCCGCCGCCCGGCCGCCTGACCCCCGACCAAACCGCCGGTGCCGGCCCCGTCCGAGGACGGAGCCGGCACCGGCGGTTCGGTGCTGGGCGATCAGGGCGCGCGGTAGGCGTTCCACGCGGTGATCATCCGGCTCGCCTGACCAGGGGTGAACTGGTACATGCACGAGTCGTAGGTGTAGTCCATGAAGTTGGTGATCGGGTCCAGGCCGGCAGCGGAGCAGGTGTCCCGACCGGTGGGGCACTGGTACGCCGCGGACGCCTCGGCCGGGGTGTCGTCGACGCCGTCGCCCGAGCCCTTACAGCCACCCTGGAAGGTGTGGTAGAGGTTCAGCCAGTGGCCGATCTCGTGGGTGCCGGTGTCACCCTCGTTGTAGTTGGTCGCGGTGCCGCCCGGCAGCGACTCGCCCAGCGCGACGACGCCGTCCATGCTGTCGAGCTTGCGCTTCGGGAAGGTGGCCCAGCCGAGCAGGTTGTCGCTCAGTTCGCCCAGGTAGATGTTCAGGGTGTTCTTGCCGCCCTCGCGCAGCGCGGTCTTCATCTGCCGCTCGGCCGAGGAGCCGTACACGATCGGGTACCACGACGGGTTGGTGACCCGGTTGATCTTCGTCAGCTGGAAGCTGAAGGCGGTGGGGGCACCGCCGGTCGCGCCGCTGTACGCCTGGTTGAGCACGGTGATCTGGGAGTTGATCATCGAGTCCGGGATGTTGCCGCCGGCGCGGGTGCTGTCCCGCTGGATGACGTGCACGACGACCGGCACGGTGACGGTGGCCAGCGGGGCGGCGGCCTGAGCGCCGCCGCGGAAGGCGGCCCGCTCACGCAGGGCGGCGGCGAGATCGGCCTCGCGCTCGGACACCTGCTTGCCGGTCAGGGCGTTGGGGTCCAGCTTGGTGCTGCCACCCTTGGCGACCCGGGCGTCGGAGTGGACGTCGGTCGGCTCCGCACAGGAGCCACCCGGAGCGGCCGAGAAGGCCGACGCAGCGGGAAGGACGCCCACGGCGGCGGTGCTGAGCAGCAGCGCGAGGGTCGTCGACGCGACACCGGCGGCACGCCGGGTCAGCAGGTTGGGACGCAGTCCCATGGGCCCACCTCTTTCTGCCGGCGCGACCTGGGGGTGTGTCACGCCGAGTCGGAGAACGTGGGGGAGACGTTACATCCCATCGACGAATTTGAGAACGACCATATGTTGCCGTCGTGAAACATCCTGCTGCTCGAACGCCCCGGAGCCGTTTCAAGATCGTTTCTGGGTGGTTGCGCGGTCGGCGAAGCCGCCACGGGGGGTACCTGGATGCACGGAGCTGGTGACCTCAGGTACAGTGGTGCCGCCTGCGGGTGTAGTTCAATGGCAGAACATCAGCTTCCCAAGCTGACAGTGCGGGTTCGATTCCCGTCACCCGCTCCACACGAAGGCCCTGGCCAGGACGCAAGTCCCAGCCAGGGCCTTCGATGTTCCGTAGCCTGCGATCGTTGCCCGTGCCATTGGCGTGCCGTTAGCCTCCGCTGAGGGGTGAGCGACCTGGCAGCGAAGCTGACCCGAGACGAGGCGATCGCCCTTGTCGAGCGAATCATGAGTGTCGACTACGCGGACGACGATGAGTTGGGCGGTTGGCTGGACCAACTTGAGCGAGACCTCGTCTGCCCGGACGGCTACGTCTCCGGCCTGATCTTCTGGACCGACCCCGAGTTGACGGCTGCTGAGGTGGTTGACCGAGCCTTGGCCTATCAGCCGATCCAGATGCGGTCCACGCCATGGACGGCGCCGCCGCCGAGCACATAGCCTCACCCTTCCCCACGCTCCTTAGCCCTTTTACCGGCCTTGTCCTTGGGCTTGCCTTTGCCGGCTGACTTCTTCGACTTCTCCCGGTCCGCGCGTACCGCCTCGTGCAGCGCCTGGGCGATGGCCCGATCCGCCTCAGCGGTGGCGTGCTGGTAGATCAACGCGGCCTGGGATGAGTCGTGGCCCATCCGGGCCATCAGATCGCGGGTGCTCGCTCCGGTCCGCGCGGGCCCGCAAGCGGGCCGCGCCGGCCCGGCCCCGGCCTGCTGGCGACCGCCGGCCGGCATCGGCCGGGCCGGCCAGCCACGCTGGCGGGCTGCAAGAGCTGTTTGCCCCCGGGCAGGGATCGACGACAGAGATGGGGGAAGCCTGTCCGGACGGTGCGGTAGTCGATGGTTGCGCGAGTCGCCATCTCCACCATGAGTTCCAGGCAGAGCCGCTCCGCGGTGGGTGGGACTCACGGCGGAGATGGCAATGAGGCCCCGCCGTGTGGCTGCAGGAGCGGGTGACCGGTCCTGGTGGGGTGTGGTTGTGGAGGATGTCGACCCGGTGGCGGGCCGGGCAGATGGTCGCGGCGTTGTCGGGTGGGAGGGGTTCGACCATACTGGTCCGCCATGGACCTGGACGAGTACCAGCGCGGCGCCCTCCGTACCGCCGCTCCACGTGACAAGAGGAACGAGCTGCTTCACCTGGTGCTCGGGCTGGTCGGCGAATCGGGTGAGATCGCCGAGAAGTTCAAGAAGTGGGTCCGCGACCTGGACAGCGACGAGTCGCGGATCGACCGGGCCGACATCGTCAAGGAACTCGGTGACGTGCTCTGGTACGTGGCCGTGCTCGCCGACTACCTCGACCTGTCGCTGGACGACATCGCGACGGCCAACCTGGCCAAGCTGGCCAGCCGCCAGGGCCGTGGCGTGCTGAGTGGCAGCGGCGACAACCGCTGAGCCAGGGGTTCGGCGGTGCCCACAGCTTGGGCTGTGGATCAGGAACGAGGCTTGTTGTCAGGCTTGGTCACGACGAGGCGCTGGTGCGGTCGAGAGCGTCAACGACGCCCGAAAATGGACCCAGATCGCTATCAGGACGTGGGTGACACCTCCGGCTGGATGATCACTAAGGTGAACGGACTGGTCAGTAACAGCCGGGTCAGGATGTATGGACCGCCGGAGACGGCCAAGGGCCACCATCGGCAAATCGAGCTCCCCAGTAGAACGGGTTGAGCTCGAGAAGCGTCCGTGCTGTCCATCCAGATGAGGTGGTCGGATCGGCGACACCCACCTGAACCTCCGGTCCCCACAGGGCGAGGCGTTCCTGACAGATTCCGCACGGTGCCAGTACGAAGATGTCGCTGCTGCCAGCCTCTCGTCCCACGCACACCGAAGCAGTGACCCGCTTGTTCAACGTGTACGCCTGGCAGATGGCTCCGGTTTCATGGCAGAGAGTGACCCCGGCGTTGAGATTATCTAGGCAAACACTGGTCAGAATCTGACCGTCCTCAAGGTAAACCGCAGCTGCCCCGCCGTACTCCTCAGCTGGCCATCGGCGGTCCATCTGGTCAACGGCTGCATCAATGAGACGCTGATCAAGATTCATGGCGCGAGCGTAAGCTACGACCCGACGTCACCCAGGTCCTGATACCGATCCGTCACGAAGGTCCTGAGACCGGACAGTCGGCTGCCGGCGGTGTCGGGCTCCACTTGATGCGTGACGGATCGGTGTCAGATGTTGGGTGACACGTCCGGCTAGACGATCGTCTCTTTGCTTGCCTTCGCCTCGGGATCAACCCGCCGAGAGTGTTCCGGTACCGGATCCACAGCCTCATGATCCATGGGTTGGAGCCTTCGGGTGGTTCGGACGTCACGGGTGGTGTGGGAGCCTGACCTCCTCGGGTGACGGGTGGGGTGATGGCGTGCAGGAGCTGTTCCCGCTTTTCGAGGTCGGCATCGGCATGCTCTGAGCCGTCCTGCTCAGGGGGCAGCGGGCCGTGTCGGCAGAGCTCTCGGACGTCGTCCCTAATCGTCACGGCTTCTCCTTGGGCCTGGCTGTTCGCTCGCCGCATTAGTCAACCCACGCCTGGCTCATTCCGCCGGGCTGCTGATCTGGACCGCCGGCCCCGGCTGGGCGTTCGTGCGGTCGTGGAGCTCGGGCCGCCATAGAGTCTCTTCTTTGCGGTCTACCTCCGGCGGAGCCTGACGCAACGGGTGGTCTCGCAGCCGACCGGATCGCCTCCTGGCCAGGCGGTTGGCCCTACCGCCAGGCCTGCGTCCCAGTCACCGGGGTCTCCGATCGGAAGCTGTGCCCGAGTTCCGGGCCGAGGCCGAAGTAGTGCCGGAAGTTGTAGATCAACGGACGCCAGGCGGTGGGGGCTACGTGCTGCGTACCAGGCACGACGATGGCGGGATCCGCGTGTGCGCGGAGCACGTGCGCCTCGACGATCAGGAAGTCGCCGCGCAGGTCGGGGTTGATCCGTACGGCCCGCGCCTCCAGTTGCAGCGGGCACTCCGCGACCCGCTGCGGTCGTACCAGTTCGGCCGGCTCCGGACGCAGCCCGGCGGCGGCGAACTTCGCCGGTTCGTACCGGAACGTAGCCCGCTTGTGCTCCGGAACCGGCTTGCGGCCGGTGAGCGGGGCGAGCCGCTCCACCGCCTGCCACTGCTCCGCGCTCGGCAGGTTGATCACGAGATCCGGCCGCTCCCGCAGGTTGTGGGCGGTCTGCCCCTCCGCTCCCAGACCGAGCACCATGACCTGGCCGAGCGCCCAGGCCGACGACATCGGCGCGAGATTGCTCGTCCCGTCCTCGTTCTCGGTGCTCAACAGCACCACGGGCGTACCAAAGTAAAGGATCTTGGGTCGGATGGTCAGATGATCGCTCGCCTGGGTCATGCCCGGACGGTACGGGCGGGACGGTTCGGTGCACGGCGAACAGAACTCCACGCGCCACGTAACGCGACGCCGGGCGGCGCACCGTGTCTCCGACCCGGACCACCCCAGCGGTTAGCCGACCCCCAGCCAAGGGCTGCGCCACGTCCCGCTCGCCGCGCCGGCCCACCTCGCGACCTAACGGCGTGCTCCGGCTGACTGCCCGCGCCAGCGGGTGGAAACGCAAACCTGCACGGGCGTCGCCGGGCCGGCTCAGTCCTCGGGAAGCTTGGCAGAGGTGGCCGCCAGCAGTTGTCGGAGCCGACGAACCTCCGCGACCAGGCGCGGTACGTCCCGGCGGGCGTTGGCGATGAACGCTGCGTTCTCGTCCCAGCGTTCGTCGGCGACGTCGGCGTAGCGGGGCTGCTGGACGAGGGTGGCGGCCACCACCTCGCGATGGTCGAAGTCCGGCCAGCGTTCACCCCGGCCGGTGTCGGGGACGGTGCTGACGGCGACCAGGCTCATGGCCCAATCATCGTCGAGTTGACGCACGTACCACGGGCCCGGGGTGGCGGCCTGGGCGAGCGTGTCGATCTCGGTCAGCTCGGCGTCACTGATCTCGTCCATCGCGTGATGCTCCCCCCGGTCAGGGCATCGGGTCGAACAGCGCCAGCTCCTCCGGCGTCGGACGTTCCCGTTGGAAGAAGTGCCACGCCCGCTCGAACTCATCCTCGGTGACCCGGAAGACCCCGGGTCCCGGGGCGGCGTTCCTCGGCCGCAGCCGGTCGAGCAGTTTCTGGCGGGTGGGTTCCAGCGGGCAGAGCACCACGCGCGCGCCGATCGCCTGGGCCTGCGAGCGGTAGCGGTCCCGTTCCTCCCGCGCCCAGAGCCCCCAGTCCAGGACCACGTTGGCGCCGAGCGCCAGCACCCCGAGCGCCGTCGACCACTGGATCCGTTCCACCCGGTCGCGGAGCGTGTCGCGTTCCGCCTCGGACAGCTCCGGATGCAGGTCGCACAGCCACTCGTCGGCGGTGAGCCGCAGGGCGGAGTGATCCCGCTCCAGCCGTCGGGCCAGGGTGGTCTTGCCGCTGCCCGGCAGGCCACAGGTCAGGAAGAGCGTGGCCGGCGGCCTGGTCACGGCTGGCGGACCGCCGCGGCGAGCCGGTGCAGCTGGGCCAGGTCCGCCCGGTCGACCTCGCGCGGTTCGTAGCCGCTGTGGAACCGCAGTTGCTGGTCCACGGAGATGCAGTCGACCGGACGGCCACCGATGGTCCCGGTGGTGAAGCAGTCCCTCGGCCAGCGGAAGCTGCTGCCGTCCAGGCCGGCCTGGTGGCCGTCGCCCGCCTCGTCGAAGGTCAGCGGGTGCAGATCCACCCGGCCCCGCCCAGCCGCCACGACCTCGACGCGGACCGGGCGCCAGTCGGTCTCGACGGCGTACCCGAGCCGGGCGAGCGCCCGCAGCGCCGCCGACTCGTGCTCGGCCGGGACGGCCAGGTCCAGGTCCCGGTGCGGGCGGGTCTGCTCGCCGACCAGGGCGTCCACGCCCCAGCCGCCGCTGATCCAGGCGGGGCAGCCGACGGCGGCCAGGGCGTCCAGCACGGTGTGGACCTCGTCGGCGCTCATCGACATGTCGCCGGCCAGGTCGAGCACGTGCCGGAGGCCCGGTTGGCCGCTGAGCAGCACCTCGCCGTCCGGGACGAACCCGGCACGCCGCAGTACGGCGAGCGACGCCGGGTTCGCCAGCGCCGCCGACGCGACCAGCCGGCGTAGCCCGTACGCGTCGCGGGCCAGTTCGCTGACCCGGCGTACGCCGTCCCCGGCCACGCCCCGCCCGGTGGCCAGCTCGGCCACCCGGTAGCCCAGCTCGGCGCTGCCGTCGGCCACGTCGACCAGGTTGAACCGGCCCAGCACGGACCCGTCGTCGTCGATCAGGAGGTGGAAGTGGCACCGGCCGGTCGCCTGCTCCGCGAGCAGGGCCGCGTGCCGGGCGGCGAACCCGGTGAAGTAGTCGTCGCCCCGGTCCGGCACGTACCGCGCGAAATACGCCCGGTTCTCCCGCTCGAACCGGAGCAGCGCGGGGGCGTGACGGGCGTCGAGCCGCTGGAGTTCGGGCATCGCGCCACGCTAACAACGGACCCGCCCGCCTCGTCACCCGTTTATCCGCGGGACCCGGTCAGCGCGGCCGGATCCCGCGCGAACCCTCACGGCGTCGGGTACCAGCGCAGCTCCACCGTGTTGCCGTCCGGATCGCGCACGTAGATCGAGGTGGCGCTCCCCTGTGCGCCGAAGCGTTGCACCGGCCCGGTCAGCACGGTGAACACCCCCGCTTCGATCACCTCGGCCCAGTCGAGCGGCTCCACGACCAGGCAGAAGTGGTCCACGTTCGACCCGTCCGGCTCGCCGCGTACCAGGTCGATGATGGTCTCGGCGTTGACCCGCACGGAGGGGAAGGGGACCTCCCCGGCCCGCCAGCGGCCGACCCGGACCGGTGCCAGGCCGAGGATGCCGCAGTAGAAGTCGAGGGCCCGTTCGACGTCGGCGACGGTGAGGACCAGATGGTCGAAGCCCGTCACCCGCACCGCGCTCACCGCGTCTCCAGCTCGTACGCCTGGCGGAGCCAGCCGGCGAACCGGACCGGGTCGTTCTCGTCGACGGTCCGCAGCTTGACCGAGGCCATCCGCCGCGCACCCGGCACGAGCCGCCCGGAGTCGTCGTCGACGTCCTGCCCGCGCCACAGGCCGAAGGTGAGATCCGCCGGGTACGACTTGACCAGGCAGACCGGCGTCCGTCCCGGGCGATCGCCGAGACTCCAGACGGGGTGGCCGTGCCACATCGCGCCGGTGGCCTCCGGCAGCGCGGCGTCGATGACGGTACGCAGCTTCTCGCCGGTCTCCCGCAGTGCGGGAGCAAGTCCGGCGAGGTGGTCGGTGACGGGGTCCATGGTGTTCCTCCCTGAAGGTCTCACCGTTCACCCTCGTCCGGATGCCGCCGCCGACCAAGACGCGATCGAGCTACGATTGTTGACCCTGAGTCAACGATGGGGGCGACGTGCTGGAACGGTACGAGGTCGAGACGTTCCTGACCCTCGCCGAGGAACTGCACTTCGGCCGGACCGCCGAGCGGCTGCGGGTGACCACCGGGCGGATCAGCCACGTGGTGCGGAAGATGGAACGTCGGATCGGCGCGCCGCTCTTCGAGCGCACCAGTCGGGTGGTCCGGTTGACCCCGATCGGCGCCCGGCTCGCCGACGACCTGCAACCCCTGGTGGCGGGCATGGAGGACGCCGTCCGGCGGGCCGTCGAGGCCGGGCGTGGGCTGACCGGCGAGCTGCGGGTGGCGTTCGTCGGTGAGTCGACCGCGCCGGTGCTGCTCCGGGCGGTCACCCTCTTCACCGAGCGCCACCCGGACTGCGTGGTGCATGTCCACGAGGCCCCGCTGGCCAGTACGCGGTCCAGCCTGCGCGACGGCTCGCTGGACGTGCTCATCGCGTCGTTCCCATTCGACGGCATGGCGAACGGCCCGGCGCTGCTGCGCGAGCGGCGGGTCCTCGCGGTGGCCGCCGACCACCCGCTGGCCGGGGCGGAGTCGGTGTCGCTGGAGGCGCTGGCCGACCATCCGGTGGTGCAGTATCCGGCGGTGACCTCGACCGAGTTCAAGCGCGACCGCACCCCGGACCGGACACCGTCGGGCCGGCCGGTGCCGAAGGGGCCGGCCGGCAACACCTTCTCCGAGATGCTGTCCCTGGTGGCGATGGGTCGGGGAGTGCTGCCGGTGGGCGAGCGGACCCGCCGCTACCATCCCCGTCCGGACCTCGCGTACGTGCCGATCCACGATGCGCCGCCGATCCTCCGGGGCCCGGTGTGGCTGGCGGCCAACACCACCGCCCGGGTACGCGAGTTCGTGCGCGCCGCCGCCGACGCCAACAGCCACCCGGAGGAGTGACGTGCGGGACGAGATCCGGGCGCTGGTCGAGGCGCTCACCCCGGGGGACGAACTGGAGGCGCGGCACCGCGCCGAGACGCTGGCCTGGTTGGCACGGACGGCGGACATCTTCCGTCGGGAGAAACCGCGTACGCCCTCGCCGCACCTGGTCGCGTACTTCCTGCTCCGGGACGTGACGGACGGTGCGGTGCTGCTGGTCGACCACCGCAAGGCGGGCATGTGGCTGCCGACCGGCGGTCACGTCGAGCCGGGCGAACACCCGGCGGAGACCGTGCGCCGGGAGGTGGTGGAGGAGTTGTGCGTGCCGGCCGTCTTCGCCCCGCCGCACGGCGAGCGCCCAGCCTTCCTGACGGTCACCGAGACCGTCGGCGGGCCGGCGGACCGGCACACCGACGTCAGCCTCTGGTACGTGCTGAGCGGCAGCCGCGACCAGAAGCTGGTCCCCGATCCGGGCGAGTTCCGGGGCGTCCGCTGGTGGACGCCCCGGGAGGTCGCCGCGGCCGAGCCGGGCAGGATCGAACCGCACCTGGCGCGGATGCTGGCGAAGCTCAGCCGACGCTGACGGTCAGCGGCCGCAGGTCCCTCCGGGGCACGAGCGCGATGGCCAGCAGGATCGCGCAGCCGGCGCCGATCAGGAAGAGCAGCGAGCAGGCCGGCTGCCCGAGCCACTCCCAGAGCGGGTGCCACGAGGGGTGCGGCTCGTCGAGGTGGTGGCCGACGAGCGACGGGGTGGTCAGCAGGGCCGGCACCCACCACAGGAACAGGGTGAGCCCGAGCAGCGGCCTCATGCCTCGGCGGCCCTCGGTGCGCCGGCTGGCCCAGGCGAAGACCAGCCAGGCGAGCACACCGCCGACCAGGCCGGCCGGCACGGCGGTGGGCAGCACCAGCGGCGGCGCGGCCCGCTGCGCCTCCACGTTGAGATACGAGTTGTAGGTGCGGGGATCGTTGAAGGTGGCCCGGAAGACGGTGTCGCCCCGGCGGGCCACCAGGACGGTCTGGATCTGTTGCGGTTCGCAGGGCGGGGCGGCGCAGGTCTGGAGGACCGTCGAGGTCGGCTCGTACACCTGCCAGCCGGCGGCCCGCAGGCGTCGCTCCGCAGTGGCCAGGGTCTCCGCCGGGGACGTCGGCATGGGGCCGACCGCCGACCCCCCGGCCGAGCCTTCCTGGTACTCGCCGCCGTCGCCGAACAGCAGGCCCGGCCACATGTCCAGCGTCACCGGCTGGTTGTAGTAGACGAAGAGCGCGGGAGCGGTCAACACGTCCTCGTCCAGCCGGTGGGGCTCCACCTACCTGGTGACCACCGAAGGAAACGCCTCGGTGAAGATCGCCATGACCTCGGCCCGGTCCGGTTGCGGACGGGAGGTCTCCCAGACCAGCCGGGACGCCACCGCGGCGGTGAAGAGGCCGCAGATCAGCGCGGTGAGGGCGGCCCAGACGCCGACCGTACGGCTGGCCGGGCGGCCGAGCCGGCAGCGCAGCCCGGCGCGGACCAGGTCCACCGCCCCCGTGACGGTGGGTCGGGTCCGCCCCGGAGGGGTGGTGTCGAGCAGCAGGCCGAGGATCTCCTCGCCTCGTTCCCGCCGGTAGGCGCGGGGGTAGGCGAGCAGCAGCCGTCGGTAGTGGCGGATGAGCGACATGGCCTCCCCTTCGTCGGGAGCGTAAGCGGGAACCAGGTCAGGCGGTGCGGGGGCGCAGTGCGCGCAGCCGGGTCTCCGCAGCGGTGGCGAGCTGGCGCAGGCGGTCGGTCTCGGCCCGCAGGGCGGCCAGGCCGGCCGGGGCGAGCCGGTAGTAGCGGCGCAGCCGCCCGTCGACCACCTCTTCCCGGTCGGGCTCGACGAGCCCTTGGGCGGTGAGCCGGTCCAGCGCGGTGTAGAGCGTGCCGGGCAGCAGGGTGACGCGCTGGGCGGAGAGCGCGGTGACCTCCTGGATGATCCCGTAGCCGTGCCGGGGGCCGGCCGTGAGCGCGGTGAGGATCAGGAATGTCGGCTCACGCATCTGGGACACCCGGCCAACATATATAAGTGATCGATATATGGTCAACGCCTTGACCCTGCCCCTGCGGCAAGGCCCAGCGTGTCCGTGCCGGTCGCCGTGACCGGCACGGGGAGGATGTGTCCGTGGAGCTGCTGACCATCGGGTCGTTCGCCCGAGCGGCGCGCCTGACGCCGAAGGCGTTGCGGCTCTACGACGAGCTGGGCCTGCTCCCGCCCGCCGCCGTCGACCCGCACTCGGGCTACCGGTACTACGAACCGGCCCAGCTCGACCGGGCCCGGCTGATCGCCACGCTGCGCCGGGCCGGGATGCCGCTGGCCGAGATCCGGGCCGTCTGCGGTCTCCGCCCGGCGGCGGCGGCCGAGGCGGTCGACGCCTGGTGGCGTCGGGTCAGCGCCGACACGGCGGCCCGCGGACGCGTCGTCGCGCTCCTCGTCGACCAGCTCTCCGAAAGGGGCGCCACCATGCCCGAACCCACCTTCCGGTACGCCGTCCGCTGCGCGGCCGGGGCGGTCCGGGACTCCAACGAGGACACCGCGTACGCCAGCGACACCCTGCTCGCCGTGGCGGACGGCCTGCGCGGGCCGGGCGGCGCGGCCGCCAGCACGGCCGCCGTCGACGCGCTCCGGCCGCTGGAACTCGCCGACGCACCCGCCGCGGAACTGCTCGCCACGCTGGCCGCCGCGATCACCGCGGCCGACCGGACGGTCCGCGCGCAGGGCACCGACCGCCACCAACCGGTCACCACGCTCACCGCCGTCCTGCGGCGCGGCACACAGCTAGCTCTGGCGCACATCGGGGACACCCGGGCGTACCTGCTGCGCGGGGGCGAGCTGTCCCGGCTGACCCAGGACCACACGTACGTGCAGGCGCAGGTCGACCAGGGCCGGCTCACCCCGGCGGAGGCCATGGCCCACCCGCAGCGGGCCCTGCTGTCCCGGGCCCTCGGGGCCGGTGCCCCGGTCGAGGCGGACCTGGCGTTGCGGACCGCCCTGATCGGGGACCGCTACCTGCTCTGCTCCGACGGGCTCTCCGGCGTGGTCGGGCCGGAGGCGCTGCGCGCGGCGCTCGCCGGGGCCGACGACCCGGAGACCGCCGTCGGGCACCTGGTCGACCTCGCGTACGCCGGGGGCGCGCCGGACAACATCGCCTGCGTGGTCGCCGACGTGGTCGCGGGGTAGTACGCGATCCCGGGCGGGCCTACCGGCCCGGGGTCGTACCCTGGTGATCATGCGAATTGGCCTGGTGATCCTGCCCGACCAGCGCTGGTCGGACTCGCGGCGGCGCTGGCGGCAGGCGGACGAGTGGGGTTTCGACCACGCCTGGACCTACGACCACCTGGGCTGGCGGGACCTGGTCGACGGTCCGTGGTTCGACTCGATGACCACGCTGACCGCCGCCGCGACGGTGACCACGCGGATCCGTCTCGGCACCCTGGTCGCCTCGCCCAACTTCCGGCACCCGGCGGCGTTCACCCGGCAGATCACCGCGCTGGACGACGTCTCCGACGGTCGGGTCCTGCTCGGCCTCGGCGCGGGCGGCATCGGGTTCGACTCCGCGGTGCTGGGCGGCGAGACCCTGCCGCCGCGGCAGCGGGTCGACCGGTTCGCCGAGTTCGTGGAGCTGCTGGACCGGATCCTGCGGGAGGACGGCACCACCTGGCGCGGCGAGTGGTTCGCCGCCGTGGACGCCCGGAACAACCCTGGCTGCCGGCAGCAGCCCCGGGTGCCGTTCGTGGTCGCCGCGAACGGACCACGCTCGATGCGACTCGTCGCCCGGTACGGCCAGGGCTGGGTGACCACCGGGCTCGGCGGCGACGATCTGGAGAGCTGGTGGTCGACGGTCGCCGACCTCGCCGCACGGATGGACCGGACCCTGGAGAAGGCGGGCCGCGACCCGGCCACCCTGGACCGCTACCTGTCGCTGGACTCGGCCCCGGTCTTCTCGCTCAGTGGCGCGGACTTCTTCGCCGAGCAGGTCGCGCGGGCGGCGCGGCTGGGCTTCACCGACGTGGTGACGCACTGGCCCCGGGCCAGCAGCTGGTACGCCGGCGACGAGGCGGTGCTGGTGGTGGCGGCCGGCCTGCTGCCGGAGCTACGTCGGCTGTGACGGGTCGGCAGGGGCCCCTGCTTCACCGGCGACGTCAGGAGGCACCCCTCCGTGCACCTCAGGTGCCCAGGTCGCCGGTGCTGATCCCGCCGCCCCCGGCGGAGACCAGCCGGAACCGGATGCAGACCACCGGGGTGTCGTCGTCGACCGGGAAGCCCGCCCGGGCCCAGTAGCGGTGGTGCCCCTCCCGCCACTCCTCGATCGACCGGTCGCCCTCCCCTTCGGAGCGGGCGAAGTCCCAGGTCACGTCGGCGAAGCGGACCACCTCCACGCCGGTCACCTCGACGATGCCGACCAGGGCGTCCCGGTCGTCGACCAGGACCAGCCGCTCGCCGACGTGTTCCAGCTCCTCGTTCTCGGCGGTGTACTCGTCGGTCAGCAGGCCGGCGGTGGCGGTCTTCACGCCGGCCAGCACGAGGGCGTTGAGGTTGGCGCGCATCTCGCCGGGCGTGCCGAGGGCGAGCGTGCGGAGTCCACCGATCCGGGGCCACATCCTGCCGAGGCTAGCCGCCGGTCGACGGCCGGTCGCGGGATTTCGATCGCCCCCGACGGACGGGGCCGGCTGCACTAGCGTGGGGACCGGCCAGACCACGAGGAGGCGCGCCGGCTCAGCCCGCAGGTGCTGGAGGTGCCCGAGGCCGACCACTCGCTGCTGGTGCCCGGCCCGCTGGCGCGCTCCGCCGAGGTGTTGGGCCGGGTCTGCACCGCCGTGGAGGAGTTCGTCAGATGAGCTGACCGGCGTAGCCGGCCGCCGCCAGCACCCGACCGTCGCCGGTCGCCGCGTGTACGTCCAGCACCGCGTCGGCCAGCTTCACCACGTGCGCGTCGCCGTGCCGGGCGGCCCGCGCGAAGACCTCGCCCGGGTCGCCGGGCGTGACCGCGGGCGGGGCGGCCGCGACGGGTGGGGCGTACACCGAGGTGACGGCGGCCGTGGCCGACCAGGCCGCAGCGACGCTCGGCGCCCACAGCGCCGGGTCCAGGGCCGGCAGGGTACGCAGCACCGCGGTCGGCGCGGTCACCGCGTGCACCAGCATCACCGGGTTGCCGTGCCCGAACCGCAGGTAGTCCAGGCCGGTGCGGTGCACCAGGTCGGTGAGGGTCCGCTCGGCCTCCGCCGGGCCCGCCGGCGGGCGCAGGGCCACGGCCGCGCCGGCCCAGTCCGGTACGCCGGCCAGCCGGCCCAGCCGGTCCCGGATCCCGCCGGTCTGGTCGGGGAGCCGGGGCACCCCGGCCAAGGCGGTGGCCACGTCGGAGTGTCCGGTGAGCGGGCCGGCCCCGGGCACCGGCTGCCACCGGGCGGCCCAGTAGCCGAGCGCCTGTCCCAGCTCGGCGAGCCGTGCGGTGTTCACCCCGTCGGTACGCAGCACCCGTACCGCGTGGCCGACCCGGATGACGCCGTGGGTGGCCCCGGCCGCGATGCCCGGCAGCAGCCGGGGCCACCAGGTGCCGAGCACGTCCTGCCACGGGTGTTCGCGCAGCTCGTGGTCGAAGTGGGTGAGCCAGTCGCCGGCCCGCTTCGGGTCGCCCAGCGCGGCCCGCCAGTCGTCGATCGGCGCGAGCCCGCGCGGCAGGTCGTCGAGGCGGCGCAGGTAGTCGTCGAGCCAGCGGTGCACCCGGGTGCCGTGGCCGTGCCGGACCAGCGCCTCGACCGCCATCGGCCCGTGGTTGGAGAGCCAGCCCTCGAACTCGGGGCCGGTGCGGTGCAGTCGTCCGTACGCTTCGTCCAGGATGCCGTCGCTCATCCGGTGATCGTCGATGCTCAACCACGCTTGAGGTCAAGCGCTCACAGGTGGTCCCCGGTGAGCAGGGCGCGTAGCCGGAGCGGCTCGGCGACGGCCGGCGGGCAGGTGGTCACCACGGCGGCGGCGCCGATCACCTCCGCACCGCCGGCTACCGCCAGCCGGTGCAGCGCGGCGAGCTGGGCCCCGCTGTCCACCCAGTCGTCGACGAGCAGCACCCGGTCGCCGGGGCCGAGCCGGGCGTGGTCCAAGCCGAGCCGCAGGCGCCGGCCCCGGTGGTCGGGCGGCGTCTCCGCCCAGCTCAGCACGCCGACCCGCCGGCGCTCGCCGCCGTCCTTGTAGGCGGGCACGAAGCCGGCGCCGGCGGCCACCGCGACGAGCGGGCCGAGTAGCAGCCCGGTCACCTCGGGGGCGACCACGACCGTGGGCCGGGCGGCCGGGAACAGGCCGGCGAGGGCGGGTCCGAGGCCGGCCAGCAGCTCCGGATCGCGCCACCAGCCGGAGGTGTCGCTGACCAGATGACTGCTGTCCGGCCCGGGGTCGACCCAGCGGAACAGCTCGACCAGACGTCGGCTCAGCACGCTCCCATCCTCGGGTACCGACGCCGGATACGGCGACACCGGCCCCGACCAGCAATCCTTCCCCCTTTCGTAGGAGGGTGGCTGGCTTGATCGGCTACACGTACCGGGGTAAATGCGGGCATAGCACCATGATCACGTTGACTTCGGAAGTACTTCTCTCGTTACGGTCCCAGCCGGCTTGTTCCGTTGACGAAAGGACCGGCTGGTGGCTGGCAGGCACCTCCGTACCCGTAAGTTCTCGCCCACCGGCATCGCCGCCACCGCGGCCGTCGGAGTGGTGCTCGCGGTCGGCGGCACCGTCGGCGCGGTCCAGCTCACCTCGGCCGAGCCCGCCGCCCCCGAGCCGACCGCCGCCGAGGCGCTGCCCAGCACCCTCGCCCCCAGCTCGGCGTCCCCCTCCGCGTCGCCGAGCCTCAGCCCGTCGCCGAAGGCCACCCCCAGCGCCAAGGCGACCCGTACCCAGGCGGCCTCGCGGGACAAGACCCGAACCGCCAGCCCGAAGCCCACCGCGACCAAGACCACGTCCTCTCCGAAGGTCGTGGACAGCGGTTCCTGCGGCGCGTCGTTCTACGACGAGGGTCAGATGACCGCGAACGGGGAGACCTTCAACCCGGACGCGCTGACCGCCGCGCACAAGACGTTGCCGTTCAACACGAAGGTCCGGGTGACCAACCCGGCCAACGGCAAGTCCGTGATCGTGCGGATCAACGACCGCGGTCCGTACGTGGACGGCCGGTGCCTCGACCTGTCCCGGGCCGCCTTCGCGGCCATCGCCTCGACCAGCCTCGGCGAGGTCGACGTCAGGTACGAGGTCCTCGGCTGACCGGGTGACCGGCGCGGAACGGGCCGGACCGTCCTGGCCGGACAGAAGTTCCACGGACCACCCGCCAGGTGCATTCACCCGGTCGCGTCAATCAGGCATGCTGTCCGGTGTACGCAGCCAACCTCTCCAGCCGGGCCGCGGCCCGCTGAGCCCCGGATCCCGCGCCGGCATCGGCGCGGCCCTCGCGCTGCTCGCACTCGTCTCCGCCGTGGAGTTGGCGGACGGCCGCCCTGCGCACTACATCGCGCTGATGGCGGCCGCTCCGCTCGTCGCCGCCGCGCTCGCCTCCTGGCGGGTGGTGCTCGGGCTGGGTGTGCTCGCCACCGGGGCGGGGGTGGCGTTCGCGCTCGCGGAGCCGACGACCTCCCTGGTCACCGCCGTCAACGTCGCGGCGATCGCGCTCGCCGCCGCGCTGGCCGCCGGCG
This sequence comes from Micromonospora mangrovicola, assembly GCF_047200535.1. Taxonomy (NCBI): domain Bacteria; kingdom Bacillati; phylum Actinomycetota; class Actinomycetes; order Micromonosporales; family Micromonosporaceae; genus Micromonospora; species Micromonospora mangrovicola. The sequence goes on from NZ_JBJZOG010000055.1 coordinate 43,033, forward strand.
TCGCGGCGGTACGCCAGCGCCAGGCCGAACGGATCGCCGAGCTGACCCGGCTCGCCTCGGTCGCCCAGCAGGCGGTGCTTCGGCCGCTCGGTCCCCAGGTGGGCACGCTCGCGGTGGCCGCCCGCTACATCTCCTCCACCGCCACCGCGGAGATCGGCGGCGACCTGTACGAGGTGATGGACACCCCATACGGCGTCCGCATGATCATCGGTGACGTACGGGGCAAGGGGCTGGACGCGGTCCGGCTGGCCAGCATCGTGCTCGGCTCCTACCGGCACGTCGCCTACGAGCGGGCCGACCTGCGGGCCGTGGTGACCGACCTGGATCGGGCGGTGGCCCGCAACGTGGGCGACGAGGACTTCGTCACCGCCGCCCTGGTCGAGGAGCGGGGCGGCACCCTCACCATCGTCAACTGTGGTCACCCGCCGCCGCTGCTGCTGCGCCGGGGCGCGGTGATCCCGCTCGAGCCCCCGGCGCCCGCGCCCCCGCTTGGCTTCATGCCGGTGGTCCGGCCCCGGGTGGAGCGGCTCGAACCGGGCGACCGGCTGCTGCTCTTCACCGACGGGCTCGGGGAGGCCCGCCGGGACGGCGAGTTCTTCCCGACGGCCGACCGGGCCTGGCGGCTGCTCGGCCACGGCACCGTCGCCGACGGGCTGGCCTCGCTGGAGACCGCGCTGGTCGAGTGGGTGCACGGCCGGCTCGACGACGACATCGCGCTGGTGCTGATGGAATACAGCGGCCCGCGTGCCGCCGTGACCGCCGCCGTGCCGAGCTGGGAGGTCGGGGCGGCCGAGAGCTGACGGGACCCGACCCGGTCGGCCTTCGGCCAGTTGTCTCAGGATGCCCGGTCGCCGCAGGCGGCGGCCGGTGAAGGAATGGCGGAATGAAGCTCACGATCTTCGGGGCCAGTGGCGGGATCGGTCGTCACCTGGTCGACCAGGCGCTGGCCGCCGGTCACGACGTCACGGCGGTGGTCCGCGACCCGGCCCGGCTGCCGGGCACGACCGCCCGGGTGGTGACCGCGGATCTGGCGGCGGCCGACCCGGCGGCGCTGCGGAATGCGGTCGACGGCGCGGACGCGGTGCTGTCCGGTCTCGGTGCCCGCTCCGCGGCCGACGCCGGGATCACGTCGCGCGGCACCCGGGAGATCACCGATGTGATGACCGGGGTGGGCGTCCGGCGGATCGTGGTGGTCAGTGCCGCGCCGGTCGGCGTGGTGCCGTCTCCCGGCCGGCCGAACCCGCCCCGCCGCGACCCGGGCGACGGTCCGCTGATGCGTTTCGTGTTCGGGCCGGTGATCCGGCGGTTGCTGCGGCGCAGCTACGCCGACCTCGCGCTGATGGAGGAGGGCCTGCGGGAGGGTGACCTCGACTGGACCGTGGTCCGGCCGCCGCGGCTGACCGACGGCCCGGCGAGCGGCAGCTACCGGACGGCGTACGGGCGCAACGTCCGGGGCGGGTTCGCGGTGTCCCGGGCCGACGTCGCCCACCTCATGCTCGCCCTGCTCGACCGGCCCGAGTCGGTCCGGCAGACCGTCGGGGTGGCCGGAAGCTGAACCGGAAGTGTGTAATCGCCATCACTTCCGAGATCGGCTTGTCGATGGCTACCGGTGAGTAATACAGTCGGGGTTACTGATCGGTAACACCTGTCCGGAAGCGGGGCCAGCGAGCATGACCCACTACAAGAGCAACCTTCGGGACCTCGAGTTCAACCTGTTCGAGGTCTTCGGGGCGGACCGGGCGTTCGGCCAGGAGCCGTACACGGACCTGGACGTCGACACCGCCCGTAGCTTCCTCTCCGAGGTCGACCGCCTGGCCCGCGAGGACCTGGCCGCCAGCTACTCGGACAGCGACCGCAACCCGCCGGTCTTCGACCCCGCGACGCACACCGCGCCGCTGCCGGAGTCGTTCAAGAAGTCGTACCAGGCATTCATGGACTCCGAGTTCTGGCGGCTGGACCTCCCCGAGGTCCTGGGCGGCACCAACGCCCCGCGCGCCCTCTGGTGGTCCCTCGCCGAGCTGGTGCTCGGCGCGAACGCCCCGATCTGGATGTACGCCTCCGGCCCGTCCTTCGCGCACGTGCTGCACGTCGAGGGCACCGAGCAGCAGAGGAAGTGGGCCAAGCTCTTCATCGAGAAGCAGTGGGGCTCGACCATGGTGCTGACCGAGCCCGACGCCGGTTCCGACGTCGGCGCCGGCCGTACCCGGGCCATCCAGCAGCCGGACGGCTCCTGGCACATCGAGGGCGTCAAGCGCTTCATCACCTCGGGTGAGCACGACCTCTCCGACAACATCGTCCACTACGTGCTGGCCCGTCCGGTCGGCGTGGAGGGCGTCGGCGGCCCGGGCACCAAGGGCCTCTCCCTCTTCGTCGTGCCGAAGTACCACTTCGACGAGGAGACCGGCGAGCTGGGCGAGCGCAACGGCGTCTTCGCCACCAACGTCGAGCACAAGATGGGCCTGAAGGTCTCCAACACCTGCGAGGTGACCTTCGGCGAGCACGGCGTACCGGCCAAGGGCTGGCTGCTGGGCGAGAAGCACGACGGCATCCGGCAGATGTTCATGATCATCGAGTACGCCCGGATGATGGTCGGCACCAAGGCGATCGCCACCCTCTCCACCGGCTACCTGAACGCGCTGGAGTACGCCAAGAACCGGGTGCAGGGCGCCGACCTGACCCAGAGCGCCGACAAGACCGCCCCGCGGGTGACCATCACCCACCACCCGGACGTGCGTCGCTCGCTGCTCATGCAGAAGTCGTACGCCGAGGGCCTGCGGGCGCTGGTCTGCTACACCGCCAGCTGGCAGGACAAGGTCGCCATCGCCGAGGCGGCCGGCGACGAGAAGGCCACCAAGCTGGCCAAGCGGGTCAACGACCTGCTCCTCCCGCTGGTCAAGGGTGTCGGCTCGGAGCGGGCGTACGAGCTGCTCGGCCACGAGGCGCTGCAGACCTTCGGTGGTTCCGGCTTCCTCCAGGACTACCCGCTGGAGCAGTACGTCCGGGACGCCAAGATCGACACTCTCTACGAGGGCACCACGGCGATCCAGAGCCTGGACCTGATCTTCCGGAAGATCGTCCGGGACAACGGCAAGGCCCTGATGGCGGTCGCCGGCGAGATCCAGGAGTTCATCACCTCCGAGGCCGGCAACGGCCAGCTCAAGGAGGAGCGGCAGGCGCTCGGCAAGGCGCTCGCCGAGATCCAGAACATCCTCGGCGTGATGACCGGCTGGCTGGGCGAGGCCCAGGGTGGCGACGCCCGCGCCCTCTACAAGGTCGGCCTGAGCAGCCGCCGGTTCCTGCTGGCGGTCGGCGACCTGGTGGTCGGCTGGCTGCTGCAGAAGCAGGCGGACGTGGCGCTCAAGGCCCTCGGTGGCGAGGTCTCCACCGCCGACAAGGCGTTCTACACCGGCAAGGTGGCCGCCGCCCGGTTCTTCGCCCGCGAGGTGCTGCCGCGAATCGGCGCCGACCGGCGGATCATCGAGGGCGCCGACCTGGAGATCATGGACCTCCCGGAGGAGGCATTCTGATCCCCTGCGGGACGATTCGACCCTGACCGACGGCGGGGGGGGGGGGGGGGGGGGGGGGGAGGGGGGGGGTTGGGGGGGGGGGGGGGGGGGGGGGTGTTGTGGGGGGGGGGGGGGGGGGGGGGGGTGGAGGGGGGGGGGGGGGGGGTGGTCGCCGGACTGCCCATCCTGCTCGGCATCGAGGTGATCTAACTGG